>NZ_JBHERJ010000022.1:0-26734 GCF_043359455.1 Lysinibacillus sp. PWR01
AGAAGTGATGCGTGACAACACCTCTTCATAAAGAATAGTGAACATCTTCACTTTAGCTGAAAACCTTTGCTAAAAAGATAACACTTTAGTAGGTTGGAGTGGAAGGCTACTTGACTCCCGTGGGATAGCGAGATAGGCGAAGCCCTGCACGGAGCGATAGCGGAGGAAGCGATTCGGCGCTCGCCCACAGGAAAGCAAGTAGCCTGCAACGGAAACCATTTTCACCTTTCACAAAAATTCTATTGATGGTTTTGTTTTTCAAAAATATGAGATGTACCTTAATTAGTACATCTTCTCTATTATTTATAAAGTTTTTGCAGAGCATCTTCCATTTTTGGGCGAATGGTTACTTGTGGACGAGCTGTTTTAACTGCTGCCTCTGCTTCCTCTAAAGAATCGGCCATTCCCAACTCCATTAGTACAGCGGTAGCTGCAACACCTGCACGACCGCCACCACTTCCACAGTGAACATATACTTTCTGCCCTGTCTCATAGGCTAAAGCAACTTCCTTCGCTACTTGTTGGATGGATGATGCTACTTCACTATCTTCATCTGCTATAGGCATATGTTTATAAGAATAAGGAACTTTCTCCTGCTCTTGAGAGGATAGCCCTTGAACACGAACATCTATCACAACATCAACTGATTCTTGTGCAAATGCAACCTCTGCATCTTTTGCACCCCCAAAGAACAATTGATCCTTTACTAAAACATCGTAGTTTTTCTCCATATTCTTCACGCCTCGCATGTTTATTTTAGTAAATGCTTAATATCCTCATAATATGGTAGGGCTGTTAAAGCGCCTGCTTTCGTTGCGGCAAAAGCCCCTAATTTATTGCCAAAGCTTGTACAACGCACAAGTTCTTCTTTAGTTGTAGGTAAACCATTGTAATGGACATCACGCAGGACACCTGCCATAAATGCATCTCCCGCACCTGTAGTATCCACAGGCACTACTTTCTCAGTCGGTACATGGAGAACCTCACCATTAAGAACTGCATAAGTACCATTCTCTCCTACGGTAATTAAAATAATAGGCACCAAATAGCTATTTAATTGTTCGATCCCTTCTTCTAAGCTACTTGTCTCTGTCAGGAAGAATAACTCATCATCCGTCACCTTTAAAATATCGACATCTTCAAAAAATGATGTAATCGTATCTCGACAAATTTCTTCACTGCTCCAACGTAATGGACGAATATTTGCATCCATTGCAATAATTGCACCCTTGTCCTTAGCCATTTCTACTGCTGCTCGTGTTGTAGCAAGAGCTGTTGGATGGAACATCGTGCCTGAACACACTGTTAAAGCAGAGGCATGTTTAAAGGCTGCTTCATTTAGCTGTGAGGGTTCAACTTGTAAATCTGGTGTTTCATCAACATAATCCTTAAAAATCCGTTCACATGCTTCTGTTAGATGCACATATACACCACTTACTCGTTTTGCTGGATTAAATACGGCATAATCCAGTTTCACACCCTCTTGGGCAAGCCCATCTCGCACAAATTGCGAGCCCTCGTCATCCCCCGTAATTGTAATTAAAGCTGAAGGCGCACCAATTCGGCTAATACCTGCTGCAACATTGACCGTTGCGCCACCCATATATTTAGTAAATGATGTGTTTGTTACATCATCAGCAATATAGTCAATAAAAGCATCTCCATAGACTAATATAAAATCCTTCTCTTGCTTTGTCATGATAGTCCTCCTGAAAGTCTAGTCATTATAGATTAACACGAAAATTGTCATTCTATAAAGGTTTTTACTTTTGGCATTTCTTCATAAGAGGATGGATAACTTGAGTCATCCCCTATCTTTGTTATACTTGCCTATAGAAAGGTAGGGATTATCAAAATGAGTATTACAATTCGACAAGCGCAACCACAAGATGCCCATGCCGTTGTGCCTTTAATTATCGATGCAATTGGCGATATTGCTAATCGCTTAACCGGCGAGCAATCAGCGGAGGCTGTTATGCAAGAACTGACTGTTCTTTTTCAACGTGAGGACAATCGACATTCTTATTTAAATACTTTTGTCGCTACTGAAAATGAACAAATTTTGGGGATTCTCGTTTATTATCACGGCGCACAAGCCGTTCACATGGACGCAAACCTTGTTAAATGGCTTGAAGCAAAAAATGCACCATCCATTGTTATTGACCGAGAAGCCCATGAAGATGAGGGTTACATTGATACAGTTTGTGTCGCACCAGATGCACGTGGTAAAGGAATCGGAACATTGCTATTACAATTTGCCGAAGAGCTGACAAAGCAGCGTGGCTATACAAAATTATCATTAAATGTTGAAACCGAAAAAGAAGATGCTCGCCGTCTTTATGAACGCTTAGGCTTTGTTATTACGGAGCCATGGTCAATAATTGATGAACCTTTTCACCATATGGTTAAACAGTTTTAGGAAGTGAAGTGAAATACGAATAGATGAAAAACAATTTTATTTACCCTCTTTTGATTGTCATTGCTTCTAGTAGTTACGGGATTTTGTCGACTATTATCAAAGTAGCTATGCAGCATGGCTTTACATCAGCAGAGGCTGTTTCAAGCCAGTATATTATTGGCTTTATACTCGTAATAGCTATCTTTATTTTTACAGACAGAACATTACCAAGTCCGTCCAAAAAGGGCTTACTTATTTTAATATGTACTGGGATTTTTACGGGGGCAACAGGGATTGTATATGGAGAATCTTTAAAGTATCTTCCTGCTTCTCTTGCAGTAGTCATGCTATTCCAATTTACATGGATTGGTCTGCTGATTGATTGTGCTCTTCATAAAAGATTACCAAGTAGACCTGAAGTGATTTCAATCGTCATCTTATTTATAGGAACCATTTTAGCTGCTGGTGTATTAAATGTAGATTTAAGTGACATCCCTATGCAAGGATGGCTATTCGGTTTTGCAGCGGCGGTTACTTTTGCATGTTTCATTCAATTTAATTCCCGACCTGTCGAGGGTGTTACTACCACAACAAGGGTATTAATCGTTTCCTTTGTGGCCCTTATTATGATTAGTATTTTCCTTAGCCCTGAGGTTATTTGGAACGGCAAATTATTCATGCAAGGCCTCTGGAAATACGGACTAGCGCTTGGTCTTTTCGGTATTATATTGCCGATTTATTTATTTTCGATTGCTATTCCAAAAATCGGTGGTGCGCTTGCTTCTATTTTAAGTGCCATCGAATTACCAGTGGCGGTTACTGTTTCCGTTATTGTTTTGCATGAACCTCTAACTACTGTACAAATTATTGGGATTGTTCTCGTTATTGCTGGCATGATGCTGCCAACCATTGTTGCACAACGTCAACAAAAAGATAGCTTCTTAGAAGCACATTCATAAACTGACAAAAAACTCCTTAAAAATGGAATAATTCCTTTTTAAGGAGTTTTTTTGAACTTTATTGAAATGCCGTTGCTTACTAGCATGCACTTCGCTATGATGAATGCAAATGTAATTTTTTAATAATTCTAACATTAATGTTCCCCTTCGGTATTATACTGCATTATGCAAGTAACTTACTTTAAGAAAGGGGAAGTTGATGAAAAAAAAACGTATTCTTGGTTTTTTCCTTATGCTAATGCTTTTCGTTTTAGCTGCTTGTAACGGCAATAATCAGCAAGATTCTACAAATGATGCAGCAAATAACGACAAAGCTTCTGATGGCGACAAAACAGAAGTAGCAGCAACGTCACCTTCAGGCAAGCTTGTGATTTACACTGGACGTGATGAAGAAATGGTGCAAAATGTGATCGATCAGTTTAATGAAAAATATCCAGACATTGAAGTAGAATTTTTAACGATGGGTGCTCAACAAATTTTAGAACGTCTACGTGGTGAAAAGGCAAATCCTCAAGCAGATTTTTGGTGGGGTGGAACACAATCCGCTCTCATTGTTGGTGCAAATGAAGACTTACTACATGCTTGGCAGCCGAGCTTTATTGACGCTATTGATGCCACGCACAAAGATGTAGATGGACGATGGTTCGGCGAAATGTTGTTACCAGAAGTCATTATGATTAATAGTGATTTACTAACAAAAGAAACTGGTCCACAGGACTGGGATGACTTATTAGATCCTAAATGGAAGGATCAAATTTTAATCAGAGGTGTACTTGCGTCAGGTACAATGCGCACAATTTATTCCTCAATGATTGTACGACAAGGTGCCGATTCACCTGATAAAGGCTATGAATGGTTATTACAATTAGATGCCAATACAAAGGAGTACACGCAAGACCCTAATGCTTTGTATTTAAAGCTAACACGTCAAGAAGGCAGTGTCTCCTTATGGAATCTGCAAGATATTTTATTAAAAAAATATACGACAGATTATCCTTTTGATTATATTTATCCAAAAAGCGGAGCACCTATTTTAGTAGATGGTGTAGCAGTTGTAAACAATGCGAAAAACCTGGAAAATGCGAAACTATTTGTCGAGTTTTTATTTGAAAAAGAGATGGTAACACAATTAGCTAATGATTATTATCAAATTCCTACACGTTCTGATATCGACAAAGCCTCCATGCCAGAATGGTACCAGGAATTAGATTTAAAAACATTCGATATTGATTGGCAGCTAATGTCTGACAAAGAAGCTGAATGGATGGAATACTGGGATAACAATATTAAAGGGCGCAGTAAATAGTAGAATGGGTAAAAATTCGGCTTATGCAGCGAATTTTTACCTTCCTGCATCATCTAGATTCTTTGTTAGAGAGGAGTTTATGATTGAAAAGTGTCAGAATCGAAAATGTCTCGAAGTATTTTGGTCAAGTATATGGTGTGAAAGATTTAAATCTTGAAATAAAAGCAGGTGAATTTTTTACTTTTCTCGGCCCTAGCGGCTGTGGCAAAACAACCACTTTAAGGATGCTCGCAGGCTTTTATTACCCTACTAAAGGCAAAATTCTTTTTGATGATCGAGATGTCACTCGACTTCAGCCCAATAAACGCAATATCGGCATGGTATTTCAAAATTATGCCCTTTTTCCCCATATGACGGTTGATGAGAATATTGCATTTGGTTTACAAGTTCGAAAATTTTCAAAGGCTGAGATTCAACACAAGGTTGATCGAATTAGAGGACAAGTACATCTTGCAGCTTACGGCAACAGAAAAATAAATGAGCTATCTGGTGGGCAGCAGCAGCGTGTTGCTTTAGCTAGAGCACTCGTGATAGAGCCAGATATTTTATTGCTAGATGAACCTCTATCCAATCTAGATGCAAAATTACGTGAGGAAACACGTATTGAAATCAAACGAATCCAATCTGAGCTGGGAGTCACAACCATTTACGTTACACATGATCAAATGGAGGCCATGTCCATGTCGGATCGAATCATGGTTATGGAAGATGGCTATATCAAGCAAATTGGTACCCCTCAAGAAATTTATCATCAGCCCGAAGATCGTTTTGTGGCTAATTTTATTGGTGAAACTAATTTAATTGAAGGTTCTATCCAGGCTATTGAGAATGATGATGTACAAGTACGAACAGTAAATGGACATATTTTAACTGGGCGAAAACAACAAAGCTCTCCCTCTTTAACGCATATGATTGGAGACAAAGTATTTATTTCTATTCGTCCAGAATCGATTCAACTTGGTACTGGTGATAACACATTAACAGGAAAAATTACATTCGTTGAATTTACAGGTATTAGCGTTAATTACATTGTAGATTTTACGGCGTTCTCACTTAAAGTAATGCTTATTAATTCTTATGACCAAATCAAAAAGATCGGTGAAGATATTACCATCCATATGGCACAAGATTCACTGTACTTTTTAGGGGAATAGGAGGAAGCCAATATGGGGAAACAGTCTGAAAGTGTGTGGACGCGAATATTTCAAGCCAATTGGTTTGTCTATGTTTTAATATCGCCATTATTTTTAGTGTTGTTCGCCTATGTGATTTACCCCTTCTATCAAACTTTCATCCAAAGCTTTGCAGGGGATGAAGCATTCTTTCACTATAAGAAATTTTTTGATATAGCTAGTCCAGCAAATTTAGAGGCTTTGTGGACCAGTATTTATATTTCATTTGTCAGTGTTATTTGCTGTGCTATTGTTGGGGTAACGATGGCCTTTTTACTAGAACGCTATAATTTCCCTGGGAGACGGATATTGTCCGTTTTAGTTTTGGTTCCAATGGCACTTCCTCCTTTAGTGGGTGTGCTTTCCTTTTCATTTTTATATGGGGATAGCGGGATTTTCCCACGAATTTTGCAGCATCTATTTGGGTTAGATCATGTGCCTTTTGCCTTGAAGGGAATATGGGGAGTCATCGTCGTCCATACATTCACAATGTATACGTACTTCTATTTAACAGCCTCTGCTGCTATTAAGGGGCTTGATCCAGCTCTTGAAGAGGCTGCTACTAGTCTGGGTGCAGGACGTATTCGCGTATGGACAAAGGTTATTTTACCAATGCTCACACCTTCTATTGTTGCCTCATCCTTATTGGTGTTTATGATTTCTATGGCTTCTTATACTGCACCTTTAATGTTTGGTGTGGAGCGCACTATGACAATGCAAATTTATTTATCACGTACAAATGGGAATCTTGAGATGGCTGCAACACAGTCGATGATATTATCCTTTGTGTCTATCACTTTTTTAATCATCATGCGTTGGTATCAAAATCGCCGAAATTATCAAAATCTCAGTAAGGGAATTAGTGTTCACCGTTCAGAGGTATCCTCAAAAAAGGTGAAAATTATAGCAACAATTGCCTCTTTTGTTGGCACATTAATATTGATATTGCCTATTTTAGTGCTGATATTGATATCCTTTTCTGTGGATGGAGCTTGGAAAACCCAAATTCTCCCGACCGACTATACAATCGATCATTATATTGCCCTTTTTACCGATGAGCGCACATGGCGACCCATTTGGAACTCCATTCAAATGGGTGTCATTGCAACACTGGGCAATATCATCTTTGGTGTCGCGGCCGCTTATGCTATGGTGCGCTTAAATTTTAAAGGGAAAACCTTGCTCGATATTTTGATAATGGTACCTTGGGCTTTGCCAGGAACAGTTGTAGCTGTTAATTTAATTGCTGCCTTTAGTACAGAAAGCATCTTTAGTTTTAATCAAGTATTGATCGGTACATTTTGGATTTTGCCATTAGCCTACTTTATTCGACATTTACCACTTGTTTTTCGATCAACATCCGCCTCTCTTGTACAGCTAGATCAATCGATTGAAGAGGCATCACGTGGCTTAGGGGCCAACTGGTGGTATACATTTAGACGTATTGTCGTGCCTTTAACATTCACCGGGATTTTAGCAGGGACACTCTTAGCCCTCGTGCAAAGCTTTGGTGAATTTGTTGCATCCATTCTAATTTACAGTACATCCACTATTCCATTGTCTGTAGCGATATTCCAAAAATTATATGCATTTAAATTTGGGACCGCCTGTGCTTATGGTGTCTTACAAATTTGTTTAATTTTAGTTGTCCTTATTATTTCTGAAAAACTATCAAAAGGCAGTGCTGGTACAGCCATCTAACTGCCAATCTATTAGGGGGCCATGACAATGTTTGAAGATTTTCGCAACAAAACACAGCAGGAAGATGGGATGATATTCCCTTCTAACATCTATCGAAAAATCGTTTTACAGCCAGCTTATGATGAGGCGAAGAAAAATTTTTTAACAATCATGCTACAAATCAATATTGCTCATTTAAAAATGTTAGAAGAACAAGGACTTGTAAAAAAAGATGAAGCAAAACAAATTGGGATAGCTCTGAAAAAAATAGACTTAAATTATTATCGTTTAGAGGATTACAGTCCCCAATATGAGGATTTATTTTTCCGCATTGAAAATAAATTAATAGAGCTTGCTGGTGATGTTGCTGGAAATCTTCACATTGGCAGAAGCCGAAATGATATGGGAATCGCCATCTATCGAATGACATTAAGAAAAAAATTATTATTATTAATGCGCGAGTTACTAACATTACGGGATGATTTAATCGCTGCTGCTGAGGAACATATTGATACCATTATGATTGGCTACACACATACACAGCAGGCCCAGCCTACAACCTTCGCTCATTATTTAAAGGCCGTCATCGACCAGCTAGAGCGGGATTTTGAACGAATGCAGCATGTTTATAAAACGGTCAATCGCAGTAGTATGGGGGCTGCTGCCTTAACAACAACAGGCTTTAATATTAGTAGAGAACGTATGCGTGATTTACTTGCCTTCGATGATATTATCGAAAATGCATGGGATGCTGTTGCAGGAGCAGATTATATAGCCGAAGCTGCAAGTATTGTACAGCTTGCTGCTCTCAATCTCGGTCGTACTTCTCAAGACTTTTTATTATGGGCTACTCAGGAGTTTAATGCGTTTACACTCGCAAGTCCATATGTGCAAATAAGCTCTATTATGCCTCAAAAACGTAATCCTGTTTCTATAGAACATACACGCTCATTACTATCTGCGGTTGTAGGAGATGCAAGCACTGTATTACAGATGGTACATAATACACCGTTTGGAGATATCGTAGACACGGAGGATGATATGCAACCTTATTTATGGCGTGCCATTGACCGATTAATTGGCATTTACGAGTTGTTTGGTTCGCTTGTTGTCACAATGGATGTTAATAAAAAGAAATTAAAAAATCGCGCGGAGAATAGCTTTGCGAATGTCACTGAGCTCGCTGATACATTAGTGCGTTCGGAGGGGATTTCGTTCCGTCAAGCGCATAGTATTGTTAGTAAATGTATTAAAGTTCTACTTGCTCATGGAGAGGAATCATTGGCTAGCCTTACATGGGGTCTTGCAAACACACAATCGAAATTGATTACGGGCAACGAATTAACTATTTCGGAAGAGGATTTCTATAAGACGTTAAAACCAGAATCTTTTGTTGGTGTGCGAACATTACTGGGTGGTCCCGCTCCAGCTACTATGAAGGATGCTCTTGAGCGCTCCAGATTGAATGCCCATGATTTTTATGAATGGATTCGCTTAAAGGAAAGCTCTATTATTGAAGCCGAAAAAGAACTAACAGCCTTTCTAGAGGAATGGAATCAATGAAACAATGGTTATTGATTATTGATGGTGGGGCGACAAAAACAGCATGTGCAGTTGTTCATGCTGAATCTGGTAACGTTGAATATTCTACATCCACTAAGGGCTCTAATTATCAAGCCATTGGTGTTGAATCAGCTACAGCAATCTTACAAGAGCTTTTAGCAAATGTTGAAACTTTTTTGCTAAAGCACCCTCATTCTCAAATTGCTGTAGCTACCTTTGCATTAGCTGGCATTGATTCTCCTAAGGATCATGCAGCAGTAGTGGCCATTGTTCAAAACGCTATTCAGACCACAGAGCTACAAATCGATACACTGATTATTGAAAATGATGCAGAGGCCACACTACTAGGTGTGACTGCTGGACAGGCAGGTGCACTACTCATTGCTGGAACAGGAGCTATTGCCTATGCCTATAATGGACAACGAATTGTACGTGCTGGGGGCTGGGGACATCGAGCTGGCGATGAAGGAAGTGGGTATTGGTTAGGGCAAGAAGTAGTAAGAGCTATATTTAAAATGGAGGATGGTCGTGGTAGGCAAACGATCTTAAAGGAAGCTGTCTATCAGTCTTTAGGTATACAGGATGTTACAGAGCTTGCTGAATGGTTATTCCACCCTTCCTATACAAATGCACAACTGGCCAAGATGGGCTCCTTTGTGGCAAAGGCAGTCGAGCAAGAAGATCCTTGCGCCATCGAAATATCTCAACAAGCTGCCCACGAACTAGTCCTTCTAGCAAGGGCTGTATTGAAAAAAATTAACTATCAGAATGAACCATTCTCTTTTTATTGTAATGGTGGTGCCATGAAGCATAATCCGCTCATTTTAAAAATTTTCACAGAGCAAATTACCTCCATGTATCCTCAAGTGAACATTACACTTTGTCAGCACCAGCCTATTACTTATCTGATTGAACGTACAAAAAGGGCATATGACTGTTTATAAGTCATCGCCCTTTTCTTGTTTTAGAGTGCCATTCTCTTCAATTCATTAGTCATAAAATAGAGATAGCCATCCTTTATAAATAAATCCTTCGTATCCTCCCTATTTAGTACCTCTTCTCCACTGCCATCTGGACGAATCTTTGTTAAATACGCCCCTCGCGAATAATTACTAAAGTAGAGCCAGCCATCCGAATAAACGATATATTGTGCACGAGAATTTGTGACACGCTTTGTCTTACCAGTTTTCATATCAAGTACATATAACTTATTGTCATCTGAGATATTACTAAAAAACAATTGGTCTCCAGCCTGTGCTGGGAAGTCAATATCATGGTAATAACTATACATTGTGCTTGTTGCCTTCGGGTAGTCTTCAGCAATCCACGTGTGATCCTTCGCCATTGTACGATCATCTACTAAAAAGTATTGGTAACGTATTGCGCCTTTACGATCTGGTACTGGATCATTCCATGTCGTATCGAGATGATACCACTGTCCATCCAGCTTCACAAGATTCCACGCATGTCCCTCTTGACCTACATAGCCCACGATATATTTTGTTTCTATACCCAGTTTTTGAAGCATAGAGTGAGCAAGTAAAGCATAGCCCTGACATACTCCCCCATGCTCGGCAAGAACGGTATAAGCACTATGTGGACTAGAATTCGTTTGATCCGTATAAGAAGTATTGGCAACAATAAAGTCATTGACAGCCTTTACCTTTTCTACATTCGTCATAGATTTTTTACTAATTTTGGCGATGATTTCTTGAACATTCATCTCTACATAAGCAGCCTGCTCTGGCGTCATTAAATAGCTCTGCTCTCCAAAAATAGTTGCTTTATTTCGTCCATATTCATATCGAATTGAATGTTTACTTACATGGCCGTAAACATAGTCATCTCGTTTAATAGCATTGTTATAGGCCTCTTCTACAATTTGTTCAATTCGCTGTGTATTCCCTTTATATTGAATTTCAAACTTCGGTGAAAAGCTATTATAATACGCATACATCGCATCAGCCATTTCCTTGGCATTTGTCACGACTAACTTTGTTTCAGGTTTCTGAATTGGTGGAGCTGTAGGGGCTACCTCCGCTTCATGTACATCTTCTATCGGTAGGGCTGTTTCAATTGAGGCATTATCTGAAAGTCTTGCAGTAACATCTACGATTTTCTCCTTTGTTGAAAGAAGCATAGTTTCTATTTCATCATTATTTGTCCAATCGACCACCTGCTGAACAACCGCCTTACCAGCCGTATAAATGGGATCAATAAAAATAATAATAATGGCAATTATAGCTAATTTCTTCCACAAACTCCTCACCTCCAACCGTCTTCTTTACATTATATACAAAAAAAGCACAAAGAACTCACTTAAGGGTCCAATTGTGCTTGTTAATATTTGTTTGTTGATTTAATTAATTTTAAGTTTATGTTCTTTTGTATTGATATTATACAGTAAATAATTATCACTAATCTTTAAATTTGTTACTGGCTGCTTCACTAGCACCTCAGCTTTTAATGTTTTTAAATCTAGCTTTGTCAAATATCCACTGTTACTGTAATCACTATAGTACAGGTTTTGATTAGTCCCAGTAATATACAATGCACGTTTATCTAATACCTTTGACTTGTTACCACTAGTCATATCAAGCTTATACAGTTTATCGTTATCTACAGTATTACTAAAATAAACAATATTATTTAACTGATACGCGAAATGAACATTAAGCATATAGCTATATTTAGTGCTTGTGGCAGTAGGATAATTTGCTTTAATCCAAGTGTGATCTTTGCTAATTTGAGTGTCAGACACTAAAAAATAGTCATAGGACGCAGCACCAACGCGATTTGGTAAAGGATCGTTCCATGTCGTATCCAAATGATACCATTTCCCATCAACCTTTACTAAATTCCAAGCATGTGCCTCATTCCCATTCACAAAGCCTACAACATATTTTGTTTCTATCCCAGATTGCTCTAACAAGGTATGTGCAGCTAATGCATAACCTTGACATACAGCTTGTCCTTCAAAAAATAAAGCATAGGCACTGTGTGGGCTTGTCTTTGTTTTTGTCCCATACATAGTGTTCGATACAATATAATCGTTAATAGCCTTTACTTTTTGGAACTCTGTCATAGAAGGTTTGATAATATTTTTCAGTATTTGATTAATCTTTTTTTGGACAGCTTCTTCTTGTCTTTGATTAGTCAGGTACTTCACTTTATACGTTACATTTCCTAGAGAATCTGCGGAAACCGTCATACTTTCTATATGTCCACTTGCATAAACAGCTTGTTGTTTAGCCTTTTCAAACGCATCCATCATCTCTTTTTTGAAATCACCCATAGGGCCTGTATACATAAATTTTATTTCCGTCTCAAAATTTTGCATTTGCTTAGCAAGCTCTTTTGTCAATTGATCCCAAGTTACTACTGTTGAGTTAGCTACCAATGGATAAATGGGGGAAGTAATTTCTGTTTGTTTTGCATAGGCAGCAGTTGGGCTTAACATCAATAAAGTCGCACCACATAACAACCATTTTTTCATCGCTAATCACCTTCCCTTTGAATCTTTCTTTACTATTTAGCATAGCAAAGAAAGTACCTACTAAGCTATCATACAAGTTCACTAACTAAGACTTTCATCTAAAAATATATTAATGTTCACATGTTATAAAATACCTAAAAACAAAATATAATTATCGAATATAACTATTTTTTTGCAAAAAAATAAAACCCACCCAATTCACAGTGAGTTTTATTTTGATTCAGATAATGTAATTGTTCTGGAGGTGAGGAAATTATCTACTTTTCACAACTAAATTAACTGCTTCCTGAATGGCCTCATTCATTTTTTCGCCATCCCCTTCAGCATTTTGTACACATTCCAATAGATTTGTACTGACAATAACACCAACTGTACGGTCTACAGCAGAGCGTACTGCTGATAATTGTGTAATGACTGCCTTACAGTCCTTTTCCTCCTCCATCATTTTCAAAATGCCACGTAGCTGTCCTTCCATCCGTTTTACACGATTTTTTACTTGATCTGAATATTCCATAAACATTGCTCCTTCTCTTATACTCGCTACGCTCTCATGAGTAATGGTTATTCTTTATCCTAGCTCATTATTTTAAATTTAAACCTAGCCATTACTATTCCTTGGCTTTAAATAATTCATGAGCATTCTCGTAATAATGGTACCAGCGTTTGTTATTTCATCGTACTGGATTATTGAATTCTTCTTTATACGTAATTGCCCAATTTCTACCTCGAAAATTGGACACTTTCTTTTAAGTGCAGCAATTAACATATTTGTATCATAATCATAGCGTTCACCTTTTACCTTCATTAGCCAAGGCAACTCATTTATCGAAATATAGCGCAAACCTGTTTGTGTATCCATTAATTTCTTGTGATACAATAACTCAAAAAATAAGCTTGTTGCACGATTTCCCCAATAAGAAAGAAATGTACTATCAACTGAACGAAAGTTACGTACACCTAGCACTATCCCTTCTGAAAACACCTTTGTCATCGTTAAGACAAGCTTAACATCTTGTAAAGTATGTTGCCCATGTGCTCCAACTGTAAGGATACCATGGCACCTTGCTTGTTGTTGTCGTATATATGCAAAGGCGGTCTTAAGTGCGCCACCCTTACCAATATTGCAGTCATGCTGTAGTACTTGGCAGCGTTCAATTTTATTTAGATTTTCAAAAATATCCTTATATTTTTGATCACTCCCATCATTGACAATGATGATTTGTGTAATGGTCGTTGCTAATAATTGATGTACATAGGTAATGAGTGATTGTTGTGGATTATATGCTGGTATAATGGCTGCAATATTTTTCATTTCGATCCCCCACCTAAAGGCTGACAGGTTCTCCGTAGCTACGAATCTCCCTTATATCAAATAGTATCATGTCACAGCAACAATTCAACTGATGAATCCCATTAAAACATATCAATAATATCGATTTTTCTCCGATATATGAACAAAGAGATAAAGAGGCGCTTTGCAAAAAGGCTCGTAGGACGGAATGTTTATCTGTGCAAAGGCGAAGGTTCAGCTGCAATAACGCCGAGGTAATTAATGAAAGAGGTGAGTACTATCCTCATGCATTACGAAAATCTTGAAGAACAATGCCAAAAATTAAGGCAGCTGTCCTTCACAAAGTTAGCTAAAAATTTACAGGATGCTAGTTTGCTCGCCATTTCAACCCCAGCAGAATCTTTACAAAAGTCACTTCTTGTATTAGAGGAAATTTTATATGAGATTTATCGATTGGAAATGCATACCGAACCTAAAATCAAAAATGTTCGAATGCTATTAAATAATCGAAGTTTTGTAGCGCAAATTCATCCTCGTCGGATTTATTTATTGATGAATTTAATTCATAAAATGACAAGCCATACTAGTAATGACATTGTGGAAGCCAAAGCAGCTAAAATTGTTTTGGATTATCTTAGCGATATTGTTGAATGGTTTATGAAGCGCTATGATCGTAGTTTCAGATCAGCACGCCTTTCCTCTCACGCTGCAGAGCTTCCTTCAATATTTGATCAAAACATACTCCAGCATGATCAATCGCCAGAGGCTTACACACATGCAGCCAAATGGTTTGAAGTAGCGGCACATAACGGAGATGCAAGTGCTCAATATAATTTAGGGGCTCTTTACAATCATGGACGAGGGGTGGAAAGAGACTATAGGCTTGCAAAAATATGGTATGAACGAGCTGCCGCACAGAATGACGCAAATGCTCACTATAGCCTCGGGGTACTTTTTCATCTAGGTCAAGGTGTTACACAGGATTATATGGAGGCTGCGCGTCATTACCAAATAGCGGCTGATTTAGGGAATGCTGACGCTCAATACAATTTAGGGGTACTCTATAATCAAGGGTTAGGCATGTCTCAAAACTTTCACGAAGCAGCCAAGTGGTATACCTTAGCAGCCAATCAAGGTAATACAAGCGCGCAAAACAATCTTGGCTTCCTTTATCACAATGGCACAGGTGTAGAACAAAGCTATGAAGAGGCCATCACTTATTTCGAAATGGCTGCCTTAGCAGGAGATGCGAGTGCTCAATATAATCTCGGCTATATGCACCTTAAAGGGCGTGGTATTCCCCAAAACCTAGAAGAAGCAGCAAAATGGTTTCATATGGCTGCTTTACAGGACCATGTGAACGCAGAGTTTCAACTGGCAATGCTCTACAACACTGGGCAAGGAATGACGAAAGATCATATAGAAGCTTTAAAATGGTTCAAGCTAGCGGCACATAAAGGACATTTAAATGCTCAGTACTGTCTTGGCCTACTGTATGAAAAAGAACAGGATCTTGTGTCAGCAGAAAAGTGGCTACTGCTAGCCGCTGACAATGGCCATATCAGCGCTGGCTTCGAGCTAGGACGTCTATATGTATATCAGCTTCAAGAACCAGCCAAAGCAATGTCTTATTTTATGGCTGCGGCTGAAAAAGGCTATGCAGATGCACAGTATGAGCTTGGCCTATTACTGACATCAGGCACAGGCGTTCCTATAAATTATAGGGAGGCGGTGAAATGGTGGCGAGCAGCAACAGATCAATCACATATTCAAGCTGAATATCAATTAGGCCTACTATATGAACAGGGATTAGGGGTTACCTTGAATCTTGAGGAGGCACGTAGGTGTTATCGACTAGCTGCCATTCAAGGCCATGCAGGTGCGCAGTATCAACTTGGTAATTTATTTGATAAAGGTAAAGGTGTAGAGCAGGATTACACAGAGGCAGCTAAATGGATTGAACAGGCTGCATCACAAGGACATGTGAAGGCACAATACCAATTAGCTCAAATGCACATTCATGGACAGGGCGTACCAAAGGACTTTGCAAAGGCTGCCCAGCTTTATCGACTCGCTGCTAATCAAGGGCATCAAAAAGCTCAATTCCAGCTTGGTATGCTCTACAAAAAAGGGCATGGTGTTGCACAAGACTATCAAGAGGCTACAAGATGGCTGAAAAAGTCACTTGAAGATATTAAATAAACATTTTAAAACCTACCGTATCACGAATGACACGGTAGGTTTTATTAATGGATGATATTATCCTTTTGTTGATGAATCATGAATGTTACAACAATAAATAAAGCGAAGCTAATTAATAGCGTAGTTCCTCCTACAATAAAGAAGACTAATGTAAAAGTACTACCAAAATTAAATGGATTGATATTGTAAAACCACATGCCTAACGTTAAACCCAAAACACCGATAATGGCTGTCCAACCGTGAATAGTTACTAATTTTTGTGATTTCACTTTGAAGGCTCTATAAAAAATACCCCAGGCAAACATACTAAGCCACCCGACAAGTAAAATATGTGCATGTATCGGTCTATATTCATAACTACCTGATCCCGACATATGTGAACCTAAATATGTGCCGATTAAAGCAAAGATGGCCGCTAATCGAATAAGGCGTATGCTCCACTTTTGTTCCATACGATAACTCTCCCTATGTGTGTTTCAACTAAGTAGCAGTTTATCGTGTGAACATGAACTTTACATGAACTCCTTATGACAAAATTGGTAGATGGATATAAACCTTTGTACCAGCATGCATCGTACTTTCCATCTGTATAGTCCCTCCATGTAGCTCAATAATTTGTTTGACAATCGCTAAGCCTAGTCCCGTCCCTTGCTTGGTTCTAGAAGCATCGGCGCGATAAAAACGGTCATATACTTTTGCTAATTGATCCTCAGTCATTCCTATCCCGCTGTCCTCAACTAGGATTTCAAGTGAGGTGGACTTTTTCTGTAAATACAGATGTATTTGCCCACCCTCTACATTATATTTAATGGCATTTGTCAGTAAATTATCCCACACATTTTGTAAAAGCCCTGCATCGCCATCATAAATAATTTGCTCTAGCTTGTATGATATTTGAAGCTGTGACTCTTCCATTTGCCAACGATATTTTCGCACTGTTTCCTTTAGTTGTTCATCTAACCGGTACGGCTCACGTTTTGCGATTCTTGTCGATTGATCAAGGGAAGTTAATAATAATAATTGCTTGGTTAATGTAGATAGGCGTTTTGTTTCTAGTTCAATTATTGCTGCGTATTCCTGTCTTTCCTGCTCCGTAAGCGAAGGATTTTTAAGTAAATCGACATACCCTTGAATATTTAATAAAGGCGACTGAAAATCATGTGATACATTACTAATAAATTCCTTCCGTGTACGATCATTTTCCTGTAATCTCTCGGTCATCCTATTAAAGCTTGCCGCTAATTGACCAATTTCATCTGCACGATCAATGTCTAAAACCGTATCAAATTTTTCATGTGCAAGCTGTTGAGTTGCTGCCGTTAGCTTTGTAATGGGTCGAATTAATGCTTTAGCAAATAGTAGCATGGCAAGTAAGCTCAGTACTGTCATAACCAACATTAATCCAGCAAGTATCGTATGCACCTCAGAAAACAATAAACGAATATCAGGTCTTATGAATAATGCATAGGGCTTGTTTTCATAGGTAAATGGCACACCAATTGTATTAATCAATTCGTTAGCAAAGAAGCCTGTTACAAAGGTTTCTTTAGGGAAATCCCGCATACCATGATAGGTTTCTCCATTTAAAACATGCTCAACTACAGATGCTGACAATGTTTGATCACGATATTGACCGCCAAAAAAATGCCCCTCTTCACCTGTTGTCACATAAATTTGATAGCCGATTTCGCCCAATGTTGTCAGATAGCTATTTAAATCTTCTGGTTTGTCTGTCTCAATATAATGCACAATATCCTGTGCTATGTTTACGTTTTTCGTATCATTTTTTTCTTTTACGACTTGATGATAATAGGTATTCGTTGCCAAAAAGCCAATACATAAGCTACCGATCATTACTAGCATTGTTGTTATAACAAATTTACTATATAACGTTTTCATGTTGTTTCCTCTAGCTTATAGCCAACACCTCGTACTGTTGTAATTTCAACAGCTGTGTCATATCGATTTAATCTTTCGCGAATCCGCTTCACATGTGTATTTAACGTTTGCTCATCTCCGTCATAGTCATAGCCCCATACTTGCTCCATAATATAGCTACGCGTAAACACTTGATGGGGGCGTGACGCTAACAAAGCCAGTAATTCAAATTCTTTTAAAGGTAATACAAGCGTATCTTCCCCTATTACAACCTCAAAGCTTCTACGGTCAATTATTAATTGTCCTACTTGCATGGTTACTTGATTTTTCTTATCTAATCTCCTCAAAATGGCTGCTATACGAAATAATAATTCCTTTGGTTCGAAGGGCTTAACAACATAATCGTCAGATCCTGCTAAAAAGCCACGCTCTTTATCCTCTAGCTCGCCTTTTGCTGTTAATAATAAAACCGGAATGTCATAATCTTGGGTTAAAGACTCTGTTAATGTAAAGCCATCCATTCCTGGCATCATGACATCGACAACAGCTAAATCTGGCAGATTTCCTTCAAGTAAGGCTAGTGCCTGCTGTGCATTTTCTGCAAGTAACACTTGATAGCCTTCCCTTGTCAGATAAATATTTACTAGCTGTAAAATATGAACATCGTCATCCACAACAAGGATCTTCATCTGCCCACCTCCAGTTAATAAGAAAAAATCCGATCACACGGAACGAATTTTTTCCTCACAAATTACTATTATTTTATAACGAAAATATAGAAATCAACAGCAATAAGAGAAAAGGTAAACCAATGACAATATAACCTCTAGGATTGGCAAGGTTCATGGTCCATCCTACCCCAAAGCGTTTCTCCACAAAAACGGAAGGGTCTTGTCGATTCATATAAATTAAACCACCCTTCCAATAACGATCCTCATCCACGTCCATTACCTGTGAATCTATATTTGCTTCATAGCGTACTTTGTGTTTATGCTTTTTCACAACATATATAAGTAATGAACCAAGCAAAACAACTAAAAATAAAATAAATACTGGTAATAGCTTATAGCCTACCGTCATAGAAGGATAGATGTTGCTTAATTGTAAAATTGTTAATAAAGCCGTTAATGCATAACTTATCAGTAATATTTGCCAACTCATGTATTTTCGCGTTTTTAGCTGATCCTCCAGCGATTCCTCTTTGCGATTTACAGCTAATTTAATTGCAGAACGTTTAATGGAGTCGGTAATTCCCCACATCATACATTGCATCATTAGCATTACCAACGGCAGTGAAATAGCCGTAAAATAAGTCTTGTTTCTCCAGGCATCCGCTTCTCCACTCGGCCCCCAATGTACGGCTATATCATTTGGCATTTGATCGTAATGAAGTATTGTGTAAATGATCAAAAACACTGATATTCCTAACGGTACAGCAAAAAAAGACCAAGGAAGCATTTCATCACGGCTTCGTGCAGTTAAATCCACTGCCCGTACTTGTTTAATATTTACGCCCCACTGCTCTTGTTTTTTCAACGTTGATACCTTCAGATGATTTATCCAATACACCGCCATACTCACTGTCAGCATACTAAACAAACAACTTAATAAAACAATACTTTGAATGGATTCAGAAGGAGCTAATTGATTGTAACTAATAATCATGATGATTAGAAATACTATTCCTGTACCCCCTACGAATTGAACATACTGTTTTTTCAACTGAGCCAAGATGGGATGCTTAATCTTTTGATCAGGCACAGTGACTCCAAAAACTATTGTCTCTCGTACAATATAAGGAACCACTATTTGCAAAGCTAATGTCATGATGTAAATGGTAGTAAAAACACCAAGTAGCATTTTGCTACACTCCCTCTGCTGGAATTTGCAAATCAGCGAATACTTTTTTCATCATGTGCTCAATTTGTTCAGCTGTTGCGCCGAGCACCATTCCTTCTGCCACAACAGGTTTCAAATTCTTTTCGATTTGTCGTAATTGCTCAGGTGTTAAAGCTCTCTCCTCTGTTGAACTTATAATAGCTCCAGATTTTGGTCGAATGGTAATAATCCCTTTCGCCTCTAATTCATGGTAGCTCTTATTAACCGTATGCATATTGACACCTAAATCAGCAGCTAAACTCCGCACAGATGGTAAAGTATCGCCTGGTTTCATTTCTCCTCTTGCAATTCCTTCAATAATTTGACGTGTCACTTGCTCATAAATAGGTACATCTGATTGAAGTTCTATTTGAATAAACATGTTTATCAGCTCCATATTTGTTATATAACTAATATAACAAATTTCCTTCCATCTTGCATGAGATACAAATTTTTAAATGGGGGAATTTTTAATGGTTTCAATAAATTTTTGTACAAGTAAATTCTGCTTCTCATTATTCCTTGTACAAATCGCAATTTTATGTTTGACAGCATGTATATCCTTCACATAAACCCTTGCCAAATGCCCACTCTCTACGTACTCTCTAACTGCAAGAGAAGAAATAAAATTTGCACCATAGCCTGCCATAACAGAGCGAATTGTTTCATTGATGCCATTAAATTGCAGGGCGATTTTTGGTGGTTTCACTTGGTATGTTTGACATAATGAAAAAAGATGCTCTCTCATCGAACTCCCTACTTCTCTCATAATAAAAGGTTCCTGAAACATTTCAACTAATGTAATAGATTGATGTGCATAACGATTATTTGGTGACACTACAAACCATAATTCATCCTCATATAATTCCTCCCACTCTATTTCTTTAGGTCTTTCAGACATTCCTCCACCATAAATGGCCATATCCGCTTTATAGTTTATTAACTGTTCAAAGGCATCCTTTGTATTGGTCGTTGTAATCATTAAATTCGCCTGTTCATTTGCAGCCTTGAAAGTAGCTGCCCATTTAGGAATTAAAAAATTGGCAGGTAAATAAGTAGCCACAATGTGTAAATTCCCTGCTCTTGCAAGTCGGTAATCTTCTATAAATGTTTCAATGTGTTGTTCAAGTGCGATCAGATTTTGCGCTTTTTCTGCTAGTGTCACACCGAATTCAGTAAGTACTACACCACGTCCCTGTTGCTGAAATAGCTGGACGCCAATTTCATGTTCAAAACGTTTGATTTGACTTGAAACGGCAGGCTGGCTTATGCATAGAATTTCTGCAGCTTTTGTAAAACTGCCTGTAACAGCAACTTGATAAAACAATTTTAATCCATGACTATTCATGATATAACCTCAATTCATAATCTATAGTTATGTATAAATAATAATAATATATTTTTATTATGATTCATTCTATCATACACTTTATTGGCAAGCTTGCACTTTAAAACATAGTGAAATGAGGACTGTATAATGACAGAGTTAAATGTTTGGCAACATGTAGATGATTATTTTATGAATAAGCTCCTACCAGAAAACGAACACCTTAATGCTGTACTACAGGCTAATAAAGCTGCAGGTATTCCAGAGATTGACGTATCCCCTACTCAAGGCAAACTATTATATTTACTTGCTAAAATGAAAGGCGCAGCAAATATTTTAGAAATTGGCACACTTGGTGGCTATAGCAGTATTTGCTTAGCCCAAGCTCTTCCTCCAGAAGGTAAAATAGTGACTTTAGAAATTAATGAAGAGTATGCTTCAGTCGCTAAGCAAAATATAGAGAATGCAGGCTATGAACAACAGGTTGAGGTCATTGTAGGAAATGCCCTAGATACATTACCAAACTTAAAAAAAGCTGAACTATTATTCGATTTTATCTTTATTGATGCCGATAAACCCTATAACCCTGCTTACTTGCAGTGGGCGTTAAAATTAGCTCACCCTGGCGCTATCATCATCGCAGATAATGTAGTGCGCAATGGTGCGGTAACTGATGAAAACAGTGAGGATGAACGTGTTAGAGGCGTACAGAAATTTATGGATTTACTAAAAGAATGCCCTAGAATCGAAGCAACAGCCATACAAACAGTTGGTGTGAAAGGGTATGACGGTTTTGTGCTAGCCAGAGTAAACTAGAATAGAAAAATCCGCGTAACTTAAGTAACCGTTACGCGGATGTATTATAAAAAGATGCCTTACTGCTCCCCATCTAAGCTAGCAAGACATCTTTCACCCCTTAAAATCTCTTAACTTTTATTAATAGACCCCTTTTAATTCAAGCGTGCTCATCTCTTTAAACGGGGGAACAGACCCCGTCACGTTATGTTAGTGGAATAGGCTGGATTGTACCCGAGTGCAATCCATAGTTATTAGGAAAGTTTGATATGTTGGATAGTAGACTTGTATTTTACGCTAATTTTTCATACCCTGGAAGTGTCAAGAATTCCGCAAATTCATCTTGTTCAATTAAGGATTTAAACAGTTCAGCAGCTTCTTCATAGCGACCACTGTTATAGGCTTGTTCCCCAACAGCCTCTTTAATTTTCACAAGTTCTTCTTCCAATATTTCTAAAACAAACGCTAATGTAATACCACGTCCATCATCTAAGATACCTTTCGGATGACGGATCCATTGCCATACTTGTGTACGAGAGATCTCTGCTGTTGCAGCATCCTCCATCAAGTTATTGATTGGTGCAGCTCCGTTACCTCGAAGCCATGAAGCAATATATTGTACACCAACACTACAGTTAATACGAAGACCTTCAATTGTAATTGTTCCTTCTGGTACCGCTACTAAATCTTCGGCAGATACGTGTACATCTTCACGTTTTTTATGAATTTGGTTAGGCGTTGTCATAATAGCATCAAATTGCTCCATCGCTGTTGCAACCATACCAGGATGTGCTACCCAAGTACCGTCATGTCCATCTGTTGCCTCACGACGTTTATCTTCTGCAACCTTTGCAAATGCTACCGCATTCGCCTCATCATCATTTTTAACAGGAATTTGTGCTGCCATTCCGCCCATTGCTGGTGCATTCCGCTTGTGACATGTTTGAATACATAAAGATGTATAGGCTTTCATGAAAGGTACTGTCATCGTTACTTGCCCACGGTCTGGCAAAATAACTTCAGCTTGATTGCGTAGACGTTTAATGTAGCTGAAAATATAATCCCAGCGACCACAATTCAAACCAGCTGAATGTTCACGTAGCTCATATAAAATTTCATCCATCTCAAACGCGGCTAAAATCGTTTCGATTAATACAGTAGCTTTTATTGTCCCCTGTGGAATACCAATATAATCTTGGGCAAACACAAAGACATCATTCCATAGTCGAGCCTCTAAATGGCTTTCAAGCTTAGGTAGATAGAAATATGGTCCTGTACCTTGTGCAAGCGCGTTTTTGGCATTGTGGAATAAATATAAACCGAAGTCAAAGAAACTGCCTGAAATCGGCTCTCCATCGACTAGTACATGCTTCTCAAGCAAGTGTAGACCTCGTGGACGAACTAACAGCACTGCTGTTTCATCATTTAATTTATACGTTTTACCATTGGATGCTTGTGTAAATTCAATCGTCTTATTAATAGCATCACGCATATTAATTTGACCACCAATCATATTTTCCCATGTCGGAGAAGATGCATCTTCAAAGCATGCCATGAACATTTTTGCTCCAGAATTTAAAGCATTAATAACCATCTTCCGATCAACTGGCCCTGTAATTTCAACACGGCGATCTTGCAAGTCATTTGGAAGTGGTGCAATTACCCAATCACCTTCACGAATATGCTTTGTCTCTGGTAGGAAGTCCAGTTTCTCTCCCGCATCAAGGCGTTTTTGGCGTTCTTGTCGAGCCTCCAACAGCTCCTTACGGCGAGCATCAAATTTTTCGTGCAGGGCAAGAACAAACTCAAGAGCTTCAGGTGTTAAAATTTCATTAGTTTGCTCGTTTTGTTCTCCAACAATTTTAAGCTTACCTGTCGTTGCTTGTTCCATTAGTTGTTTACCCACCTTTGCCATTTTAGTTTCGTCATCCTCCGCTTTAGGAGGGGCGGAGGAGACTATTCTATGATTATGAATTTAGGAAAACACGTATTTAAACGGCGACTTATACAAACTGTTCTGTTTCAGTAGAACCTGCCATCGCTGTTGTAGAAGAAGTACCACCTGAAATAACTTGAGAGATTTCATCAAAGTATCCAGTACCTACTTCGCGTTGGTGACGTGTAGCTGTATAACCTTTAGACTCAGAAGCAAACTCTGCTTGCTGTAGCTTAGAATATGCAGCCATACCATTATCTTTATAGTCATGAGCAAGCTCAAACATAGAGTGGTTAAGTGCATGGAAACCTGCTAAAGTAACAAATTGGAATTTATAACCTAACTTACCAAGTTCACGTTGATACTCTGCAATTTCTTCTTCTGAAAGATTTGCTTTCCAGTTGAATGAAGGTGAGCAGTTGTATGCAAGCATTTTACCTGGGAATTCTGCATGAATAGCTTCAGCAAATTCACGTGCTTCCTCAAGTGATGGTTTAGAAGTTTCACACCAAATTAAATCTGCATATGGTGCGTAAGCTAAACCGCGAGCAATTGCTTGTTTGATACCTGGTTTTGTACGGAAGAAGCCTTCAGGTGTACGTTCACCAGTGATGAACTCTGCATCACGTGGATCAATATCTGAAGTAACCATATCAGCAGCATCAGCATCTGTACGCGCGATTAGAATTGTATCTACACCCATAACATCTGTTGCTAAACGCGCAGCAACTAAGTTACGAACAGCATTTTGCGTTGGAAGTAATACTTTACCTCCAAGATGTCCACATTTCTTTTCGGAAGCTAATTGATCTTCTAAGTGAACACCAGCTGCTCCAGCTTCAATCATACCCTTTACAAGCTCAAATACGTTCAGAGGTCCACCAAAACCTGCTTCTGCATCTGCTACGATTGGTGCGAACCAATCAAATTGATCGACACGTCCTTCAGCATGATCAATTTGATCTGCACGTTGAAGTGCTTGATTAATTCGTTTTACTACTGCTGGTACAGAGTTAGCAGGATATAATGATTGGTCAGGATACATTTGTCCAGACAGGTTTGCATCTGCAGCTACTTGCCAGCCTGATAGATAGATAGCCTTTAATCCAGCTTTTACTTGTTGTACTGCCTGATTCCCCGTTAATGCCCCCAATGCATTAATAAACGGTTCCTCATGTAATGAATTCCAAAGTCGAGTAGCACCTTTTTGTGCTAATGTTTGTTCAATTACTACAGTACCCTGTAATTTAACAACCTCTTCAGCTGAATATGTGCGTTCAATACCAGCCCAGCGTGGGTTTTCAGCCCATTGTTTTTCTAAAGCTTCGATTCTTTCTTGACGAGTTGACATATTGAAATTCCACCTTCCCCTTTGTGTACAATATACTCTGTTAAAAAACTTTTAATTATCTGTTCCATAACAGGTTTATTTGTTGTAAATTAATATATAACAGACTGTTTGAATTTTCATTATTTTTCGATAAAAGATCAAATTTTAAGGATAAAACTACCTTTTTTGACGATGAAATTTGGAAGACTGTTTACAAACAAGGGGGATATTCACAATGAACAATGAGTTAAATTCTTTCGTAAAAGATATTTCACAACAATATATTTTTATGTTGAAAGACTGGATTCCTGCTGATTCATCCATTGCTATTGCTGTTGAAAATTCTTATATTTTTTTTCACTCTGGTCATACAAGTATTCAATTAGAGGTAGGTCAACAAGTATTACCTGGGAGTATTGCTTACCAAGTGTTACAGACTCACAAAAAAACAGATGCCGTATTAGATAATTCCCTATTCGAAACGCCATATTACGGCATTGGTTACCCCATATACATTCAAAATAAGCCTGCTGCACTAGTCATTGTCTTACCGTCATCTTTTACAACAAAAAAAGCAGAACCGTTTCAATTTTTAACTGGAAAGCAAGAGGAGGAATGGAGTCCTGTGGCAATCAATAAAATTTCTCATATAGAAAGCCTACAGAAAAAGACATGGTTTTATGTAGATGGTGAGCAGTTTAAAACGAGCATTACGCTTAAAGAACTTCAATTAAGATTACCGTCATGTTTTATTCGTATCCATAGATCTTATATAGTAAATATACATTTCATCAAAAAAATGGCCCGTGATTTAACGTCAAATTTTATTGTTACATTAATTGATGGAAGCGAGTTACCAGTGAGTCAATCTTATATAAATGATCTTCGACATGCTCTTGAGTTTTAAGCATATAGGCTGTCTTTTTTGAGAGACAGCCTATTTTAAACTTTCTTCAATTTGAATACAGCAAAAAGACCAGAGAACAAGTTCTCTGGTCTTTCATGTTGTTGAAAAAAGATAATGTCAACGGCAGAAAAAGCAACTTGGCAAGGTGAGGGGTTGATTTCCGTTCCGTCAGCGTCCTTTCCAGGGGGCGTCCGAGGAGCCGCTAAATCCCCTAGGAGTGACGCTGGCTCCACTCCAATCAACCATGCTGCAAATTTTCAAAGTAGCTTAGCAATTAAATAGCCTATTATTTGTATTCTTAGAGAGAGGATAGGCTCTTATTTTCAATGTGGAGAAGTGATGCGTGACAACACCTCTTCATAAAGAGTAGTGAGCACCTTCACTTTATTTGAAAACCTTTGCTAAAAAGTCAGTGGGTTGAAGTGGAAGGCTACTTGACTCCCGTGGGATAGCGAGACAGGCGAGCCCCTGCACGGAGCGGTAGCGGAGGAAGCGATTCGGCGCTCGCCCACAGGAAAGCAAGTAGCCTGCAACGGAAATCCATTTCTACCTTTCAATTGACTGTTTTGTTTTTCAACACTAAGAAAGACCAGAGAACAAGTTCTCTGGTCTTTCA
>NZ_JBHERJ010000023.1:0-19089 GCF_043359455.1 Lysinibacillus sp. PWR01
AGACTAGGGTCTTTATAAATTTAACTACCAAGTAGCTCTATTTGGGTCAGGATCTCTTAATACCTCTAAATATCCAACATCCTTTACAGTTTTAAATGTACTATCTGTATAATGTACCGCTGTAAGATAATAAATGTAAGTTTGGTCATACTCGCTCCAACTTCTTGTAACCCATGATCCAACATATGTAGGTACAACTTTTCCGCTAGCCCAACCTGTAATTTTATTGAAATAGAAGTTAAACATAAAGTTACTAGCATATTTTGTAGGGATTTTAGTAACTATATATGCTACAAAACTATCTATAAGATATTTTTCTATTTTATTAGAAAATGTTTTATATACTGGCGCTACAACTGTTGTTGAGTTTGAACCAATATCATGAGCAAAAGGTTTAATCAAATCAGTATTAGAGTTTTCTTGAACACTTGAATATAAATCTTGAAGTTGAGCTTCGTCCAATTCGACATTCCCAGTAAAGTTAATGCCTTGGAATGAATAATAATAATCAGATTGAAATTCTAATGAAACCAATGTGTCATTAGATTCTTCAGCAGCGAATGCTGTAGGTAAAACAGAAGTGAATAAAAGAGTTGAAGCTGCAATTGATGTTATAAATTTTTTCATAAAATACCTCCTTTATTTAAATATTAACATATTTACCTTTAATGTAAATATATTCATGTTAATATGCGGAATTATTAATAACTCATAATAAATATATGGTTAAGTCTTTTTAATTTAGGTATATTTAATTGAAAATATATTACCTAAAAATATAATTGTATTTCTTTTTAAACCATTTGTTAGCTTTTATAATATCCTTAAATATAAAATATTAAAATATTACATTTTATAAGATGAAGTATTGATTTTGCGTTATAGGGATGGCAAACGAGAGCCTAATAATTAGTAAAAAGACCACTCCTTTGAACTGCACCTCAAAAAATCTTACAATTGGAATGTAGTACAGATTAGTGGCTTAATTTGAATTTTCTTTAGAATCTATATCTAACACATTTTCAAGAGTAACTAATGCGATAGAAGCTTCATAGATATATGTATCGCTTTCTTTTATTAATTCTAAGGCTTTATCCATATTACTTATATTGCCCTTTTGCAAAGCAGAAATAGCATGATCCGTAGCTTTCTCACGTTTTAAAATAGCCTTTCTACATTAGCTATAAAATCAACTATGTTTTGTTGATGTTCTTTAGAAAGTCCATCAACAGGGGGAGACATGTCTTTTTCTCGCACAGATTGATAAGCTGCTTTTAATAACGTGTATTGGTCAATAGCTTGCTTTGTTGCTATTTGTGAATTGGAATATTTGTTCGCTGTACTTTTCCAAAATTCGGACCAAGTACCATCAAACTTTTTTAATAAACCATCAATATATGGTTTTGTTTGAGTTAAGTAGTATTCCTTTTCTGATTCATTTACACTAGCCACTGGTAATGTAGTATTTTTATTTTTTTTACTTTCATTAACACTATCGGGTGCTGTGATGCCAACACCTGCAATTGCAATAATAGCTACAGTCAAAGAGTAGAGTGTCTTTTTTAAATACATTTTATCGTCTTGTTTTTTTACAATTGCTAATAAAAACTTGATGCCCCATAGAACAAAACCGCCTAAACAAATTAGTGCAAGAATAGTAAATAGATTAACCAAAATAATCATCTCCCTTCAATTATTACCATTTTAGGGAATTTTGTATGCTTTGTATATAATAAAAAATGAGATAAATTTGTGAAATGATATGCTTTTTCTTTAATCATTAGCTATAATGCACATACTGCAAAATAACGAGGTATACAAAAAAGCTAGGGTTGTACTTAAACGTGACCCATAGCTTTTCTGTATATTTAGTAATAATATGAAATGTTTTTAATATTGGAGACTTGTATATATCAACTTATGTTTAATTACACATTTATTAAAATCCGCTTCGGCACTCATGACAATATTGGCTCAGGACCTATCCATTTACCACCAGATGAAATGCATACAAGTGCTTCGTGGCTATCCTTCAATAGGGTGTCTCAATGGTCAGAGGCGGAATTAACGGATGCTATGGTAGGAGCTGCTTATGCGATGAACGCCTTTATCCCAATTTTTATCCAGTGTGATAGTAGTGATGTAGCAGTTGTGCCGCAAGTAAAGGCATCACACAATGAATTACCAACGTTCTTTGTTTATGATAAGTATCCTGGTGGGATTGGTTTAAGTGAGAGAGTATTTGCACTATGGGAGGAACTGTTAACCAAAACGCTACAACATGTATCGAGCTGCCCTTGTGAATCAGGTTGTCCGTCTTGTATTGGGGCGCAAGATAGTTTAGAGCAAGGGAAGAAAAGAGTGGTAGATCTTCTTCGGATGTTAAATTAGATAAGAGGGCTTAGGGAATAAGCAAGTTCGTTCCTCAAGCCCTTTTATGTTTTATAAATAGTATTATTAGTTACTGAAACGAGGGTTATCTACTAGGTTTGTGGGAAGGAGGAGGTCGATTTGCTATTCGATCATATGACGCAGTTTCTTTTTCATTTTCTTGATATTAAAGTTTTATCAAGCAAGGCAAAACGGCATTATCAACAAAGCCTTGAGAGCCATTGCTTACTGTTTACCACAAAGGGGACTGCTCATTTAACGCTTGGAGATCACCAATACAGACTGCCCAAAAATGGTGTCTACCTCTGCTCTGCTGAAAGTGCTCGCCTCTTAAAGGTGGACTTAGAGAAGCTAACTACAGTTTACCTTGTTACCTTTAATGCCCTCTCTCAAAGTGCAAAGCGATGGGAGACGAAGAATGATAGAGGAGAAGCGATAAATCTTGAACAAACAGACGAAATCATCCGTCTTTGTAACAGTCTCCTCTCGTTGGCAGAGAGTCCCATCGAAGAGGATATTTTATTAAGTCAAGCCCATTTTTACCTGCTGTTACATACCATCATTCAGCATCGCAAGACCCCTAATAGAGATTTGCAACATATGTTAGAAAAAACAAAGCAACATATGGAGTATCATTTTCGAGAAGCTATTCAAGTGAAAGATTTAGCCCAAATGATGAATATAAGTGCAAAGTATTATATGGAGCTATTTCGTAAACAGTTTGGTATTAGTGCCATCCAGTATCTAATGAATGTAAGAATAGAAGCGTCTAAATGGCTTTTAATAAAAGGAGGTAAAACCCTTCGAGAAATTGCGAGTGAGGTAGGGTATAAAGACGAGTTTTACTTCAGTCGCCGATTCAAACAACAAATGGGTATGTCTCCATCTTTATTTATGAAAAGTCGTAGAAAAAACATCGCTGTTTTAGATAGCTCCTTTTTTGGCTTGCTTGCACCACTCCATTATATCCCGATTGCAGCACCGCTCCATCCAACATGGCGATATTATTACTATAAGACTTTTGGAAATCATGTACCTGTTCAGCTAGCTGTTGGCAGAACACCAGCCGTTTTAAATGAAAATATTGCGGTACTTCTGCAAGAAAATTCGCAATATGATTATATATTTTGCTTAGATAATGTGACGGATGAGCAGTTGACAGTATTACAAAAGGGGGGCCATGTTTATCGACTTGCGTGGAGTAGTCTCTCATGGCGTGAACAGTTGCTCGAGATTGCAAAAATCCTAGATGCAGAAATGGAAGCAAGGAAATGGTTGATAGAATACGAACAAACAGTACAAGATGCTGTTGCTAGCTTAGCGTACATTTCCCATGAGCGCAGTATGTTATTTTTGTTAGTCAGGGGGAATGAATGCTATCTGTATCAGGATAGAAGTATTCAAGAAGTTTTGCTGGAGGATCTAGGACTAAATGTGATGATTGCTAACACGCAAGACCCTATCACGGTTCGGGAATTAGCTGAAATGAACCCCGATTTCATCATGGTACTTGTTTATGAAGACGAGGAATCAATGATGAAATGGAACGAGCTTCAATCAGATGAGCTGTGGCTTGAATTGAAATCCGTGCGAAATGATACTGTTTATACACTTACTCATTTTCCGTGGCGCGATTATGCTCCGTTGCCACATTTACTCATCGTAAAAGAAGTTATGCAATTGTTAACCGCAGATAGTTCATTATAAAATCCGCCTTTTCTACATGGACGCCAAAAGAACGCCTGTTTATTATTGATAATAGTTTTCATTCTCATTTGAGATAAGTGTAAAAGGAGGCGTTCTTGATGAAAAGAACTATAGTCATTTTAAGCATTATATTTTTTATTTTCATTTTATCTGCATGTACGAAAGATAGGGAAGAACCAACATCAGCTGGTACACAAAATAAGGATAGTGAAGAACAAACAACAATTACTTATTTAAATAATCACTACAAGATTCCAGTGAAACCAGAGAAAATTCTCTTTTTAAATGCCTTTGAGTCCATTGAGGATGCTGTGATTTTGGGCATAGAACCCTATGCAGCAAGTGCAATTGGTAGTGATGAGGAGCCATTCCCAAGTTTTTTTGGCGACGTTACGGCGAATACAATTCCTTTACTAACAACTAGCGGAGACAGTTTGGAGTACGTTTTGCAACTTGCACCAGATTTAATTATCAGTACAGATATGGAAGATCCAAAAGTTTTAGAACAGTTAGAGAAAATCGCACCAGTGATTCCAACTTCTCATTATGGCCCAGATTGGCAGGCGAATCTTGAAATGCTTGCTGAGGTCACTGGAAAGGCTGAAAAAGCAAAAACACTTATTGATAAATACCATCAGGATAAGCAAAACGCTATCCAATATCTCCACTCATTTCAAGACAAGGATGTAGTAGCAATACGTATTCGAGGTGGCGAAATGATGATTTACCCTAAAAACGTATTTCTCAATGATGTACTATACGGTGAATTGAATCTCCCTGTGCCAGAAACTATTAACAAGGTGGATCAGCAAACCGTTATTTCTTTGGAGGGTCTATATCAAGCCAATCCAGATTATATTTTCATTCAGTATGACCTATATGAAAATGATATGGATGAAAGTATACTCGAGGAGCTTCAACAAAACCAAGTTTGGAAAGGATTAAAGGCAGTCAAAAGCAATCAAGTTTTTATTAATGCCGTAGATCCATTGGTAATGGGTGGAGGGACATTAAATGGGCGAGTCCGTATTTTAGAAGCAACCATGCAGGCATTAAGTAACTAAAATACGTAAAGGTGATAAGGAGCGATTGTGTGAAATTATCAGAGAAACTTGATCAATTATTTATGCAAAAATTTGAACAAGGGCTTTTCTCAGGCAATATTTTAGTAGCAAAGGAAGGTATACCTCTTTATATAGGTACATTTGGTTTAGCAAACTACCATAATAGCAAGAAGCTTTCCGAAGATTCCTTATTTGAATTAGCTTCCGTTACGAAACCAATGACAGCCATTGGCATTATGATTCTTGAGGAGCAAGGGAAACTTAATTATGATGACACTATCCAGAAATGGATTCCCTCATTTCCCTATGCAACCATTACTTTACGACATGCACTAACACATACATCGGGATTGCCAGATTATATGGAATTATTCGAAAGACACTGGGATCATCGTTGTATTGCAACAAATACAGATGTACTCCGGTTACTAGCCGAACATAGACCACAGCTCAATTTTGACCCTGGTGAAAAATATCAATATAGTAATACAGGCTATGTTTGCCTAGCGATGGTCATTGAAGAAGTATCAGGTATGTCCTATGCCACGTTCATGTTACACCATATATTTAAACCGTCAGCCATGCAACGAACAAGGGTCATGAATCGCAGATATCAGCCTGAATATGTTGAGGATTTTGCTTTTGGCTATATCCATGATGTGAAACGTGCGTTGTTTTCCTTGCCTGACGAACTTCCAAGTTATGAATTTGTGAACTATTTAGACGGAATCCAAGGGGATGGAATGATTCATTCAACGATAATGGACTTACTTTCGTTTGATAGAGCGCTTAAAAATGGTCATTTGCTTTGTGCTTCATCACTAGAATTGGCTATGTCTGCAACTGTAACAAAGGATGGCCAAAAAACACCATGTGGCTTTGGTTGGTTCATTGATCAATCACCAAAAACAGGAAAAAAAGTATTTCATAGTGGTGGTTGGCCAGGTTACTCTACGATGCTATGCCGTTATGTAGAGACTGATTTTACCATTATTATCCTCAATAATGTAGAATGCTATACAGAAGATAACCAGCAGGAAAGCGCGTCAGATTGGTTACAGCAAATTGAAGAATATGTATTTAATTGAAAGTGATACAGGTAGAAACTCAGTGGGATTTTTCCCATTGAGTTTTTTATCTCGATTTTGCGGATAGCATGGTTAGCTTCTGCTCCTTGGCGTGAAAAAACTAGACGTAATGACTTTGAATGGGGTTAACAATCATGTTACTCTTGCAAGAGAGAGGTCTTATACTATAGTAGAAAATGAGTGAAATTCATGTCTTACGAAAATAAAATATTACAAATGAAAAAAATGCTTGGAAAAAAAACAATGACTGCTAAACAAAAGGTTGAAACACCAGCATTCCAAAAACCTACTTGTCCTAGCTATACAGAGCAATGGAAACAGGCGGGACTAACGGTTGTTGAAAATGATTTTGGCATCGTATTTAAGCGTCAAGTAAGCTATCCGTTTAGTTATCAGCATGGACATTATCAACTGCAATCATTCTTTGAAGCCCTGAAAAAATGGCAAGGCGCTGAGTTTGACCACCCTTATGCACTCGATATGGAAGAGTCTGTATTATTTTTTGACACGGAAACGACAGGCTTAAAGGGTGTCGGGACCCATATTTTTTTGCTTGGATTTTTAGAGGTAGCTGAGGAATCCTTCATCCTAACACAATATATTATGGCTGATCCTGCACATGAAGCAGCCTTCTTATTTGAATCCAAGCTTTGGCAAAAGTCAGCTACTGTAATTACCTATAATGGGAAAAGCTTTGATTGGCCACAGCTTGAAACACGATGGACACTACATCAAAAGACGTTACCTAAATTACGATCTCAGCGACAGATCGATTTGTTGCATAGTTCCAAGCGTTTATGGAAAAATGATATGGAGCGCTTAAAATTAAAATCTGTCGAGGAAGAAAAGCTTGGTTTTTCTCGTATAGGGGATATTCCAGGTCATCTCGCGCCTATTATTTATTTAGATGCCGTGAAAAGTGGCATACCAGATGCTCTTATGAAGGTTTTACATCATAATGAGTGGGATTTACTGTCACTCATCACACTTTATAGTCATTCTACGCATTTATTGTTTGAACAGGACCAGGAAGAATCAGCAAAAACTTTTACGAATATTGGGAAATGGTATGGTGATTTAAAACAAAGCACTCAAAGCGTGAGAGTTTTAGAAAAGGTGACAGCGAAATTTGATGCACTAGAAGCGGGCCATGCTCAATACTATTTAGCACTACAGCACAAAAAGAGTAAACGTTATAGTGAGGCCATTGACTCATTTGTGGCGTCTCTCCATTTTGTTGAAGCAAGAACAAAGTTACATGCCCTTGAGCAGCTAGCCATACTTTATGAGCACCAAATGAAAGATTATGAGCAGGCCCTTTATTATACGCAAGAAGGCATACGTCTCATTCAAAATCATGAGCAATGGAGAGTAGAACAAAAACAAAAATGGGAAATTTCTTGGGAAAAGAGATTGCACAGACTAGGAAATAAGAAATAATTTCCTGGGAAAGCGCGTGAAACGACAAGTTTAGCCTTACAATTAGTGTTTACAGACGATATAATGTGATGAAGTATGCTATAATGTATTCGTGTATGTAGTGTGAGGAAGGGCGATGTGAATGGACATTAAATTAACGTCAAAAATGATCCTTGAAAAGGAATTTAAAAAGAACTTTAAAGGCTACAATGTAGAAGAAGTAGATTCTTTTCTTGATGAAATTATTCAAGACTATGAAACGTTTGAAAAAATGGTGGCCCAACTACGTGAAGAAAATAGACAATTAAAAGAAGAAATTGAAAGTACACCTAAGAGACAGCCGGTTGCTTCAGCGGCAGCTGGTACAACGAATTTTGATATTTTAAAACGTCTTTCTAATTTAGAGAAACATGTATTTGGTAGCAAGTTATACGAATAATTTTAGTCAATTATATTGTATTTAACATAAAACTCTAGTATAATCTTTCGTATCATCATGAAATTCTGGTAATCGCTGCGGCGCTAGACGTCGTAGAGGAAAGTCCATGCTCACACGGTTCTGAGATGGTCGTAGTGTTCGTGCTTACTGAAAAAATAAGGTAAGGCAGCTGATAAGGCTGACGGCGGAAGGAAAACCTAAGTCCTTTGGATATGGTTGACACTTCCTGAAAGTGCCACAGTGACGAAGCTTGCTTGGAAACTTGCAAGGTGGAACGAGGTAAACCCCACGAGTGAGAAACCCAAATTATGGTAGGGGCACTCTCTAGAAGGAATTAAACGGATAGAGGGACAGAGTTTGCTCTGTAGATAGATGATTACCACCTGATCGTACGAGGCGCAAGCTGTTTGAGTACTCAGGAACAAAACATGGCTTATGGAATTTTTTGATGCTTATCTACGAAATAACAAGCGCTCTCCAATTCGGTGGAGAGCTTTTATTTTGAGTTCATGAGGAAAAAGTAACCTTGTTAATCAAGTCTTGGTATGCGCTATACGTTTGAGAAGTATCGCTACCGCTTCTAAGTCACAACATCTGAAAACGGTTATCGCATTAATGTGATGTATTGATCTTGATTGTTTTGTACTGTAAGCAAAATGCCTGGTACAAAAGGCGACCATCATTCGAACTGGAGAGATGATTGTACCCTGTTCATCAAGAGAATGCCTCTGGCGATTGTCACAGATTTACGTGAGACGCTTTTTGAGCAAGTTCAAAAAATCTGGACGCATTGTTTATCTGCGCGAAAGCGAAGCGTCAGCGACAATTACGCCGAGCGTAATAGATTACATAACGATTGGCCTGACGTAAATGCCCTTCTGAGGGGGAGTATAGAGAGATAGGATGGAGCGGAAACATGAACGGAGTAAACAATTGGGAAAGTACGGATAAACTGAAATTAATAGCTAAATATCCGACTACCTTAATACTTAAAATCTTCGAAAATGTATCTGAAGGTATCATGATTACTGATGAATACAAAAAAATAGTAATGGTTAATCCTGCCTTTGAATTTGTGACAGGCTATACATGTGATGATGTGGTTGGCAAAACGCCAGCCGTTTTACAATCTGGTGTACATGAATTGCCGTTCTATTTAGAGATGTGGGAGCAGATACGACAAGAAGGCATTTGGCAAGGTGAGATATGGAATCGTCGTAAAACTGGAGACGTATATCCTGAATGGTTAACAATTGTTTGTGTAACCAACGATGAGGGTGAGGTTACAAATTACTGTGGTATTTTCACAGATTTGTCTGAAAGAAAAATAGTAGAAAATGAATTAGAAAAGCGTTTGCTCACGGATTCATTAACAGATGTATCCAATCGTTTTGCCTATATTGAAAGAATGGATAATCTCTTAGAATCGACTTCTGCTATTTCTCATTCAGTGCAGCATGCGATCTATTTCTTAGATTTGGATCGATTTAAGCAAATTAATGATACATTAGGCCATGCTGTTGGAGATTCAATTTTAATAGAAGTAGCAAATCGTCTAAAAAAATTACTGAAAAATAAAGACATTATTGCAAGATATGGCGGAGATGAATTCGTCATTACATTAACCAATGTGAAAAATGTCAAAGAAGCTGCAAAATTCGCTGAACAAATTATTAGTAGTATCGAACAACCGATGATGATTAATGATCAGGAAGTTTTTATTTCTACAAGTATTGGTATTAGCGTTTTTCCAGTGGATAGTAAAAACACAGAAGAACTAATCAATTGTGCAGATAGAGCAATGACTTATTCAAAAAAGAATGAATTGAACGGCTATTCCTTTTATTTTGATGAACTGCAAACAGATGCACAACGAGTACTATTGCTAGATTCTGAGTTAAGAAGAGCAATAGAAAACCGTGAATTTGAGCTGTATTTTCAGCCAAAGGTTTCTATGGAAAATGAGCAAATTCAAGGTTTAGAAGCACTAGTCCGCTGGAATAGCGAGAGGCTAGGCTTTGTGTCGCCTGCGGAGTTTATCACTTATGCGGAGGATACAGGTCTAATCATTCCATTAAGTGAGCTCATTATCGAAAAAGCATGTGAGGCAGTGATCCAAATGCAACAACATGGTTGGAAAACACCTGTCGCCATTAATATTTCGAGCATTCACTTTAAACAGCAGAATTTTTTGGAGTCAATCCAAACCATATTAGAGCGCTATAATATGCCAGCCAACAATTTTGAAATAGAAGTGACGGAGCGAACGGTGATGAACAGTGCCAACGAAACTGTCAGTAAATTGGTTCGTTTGAAACAATTAGGCTTTAAAATCTCAATCGATGATTTTGGGACAGGCTATTCGTCCTTAAGCTATTTAGTTCGCTTCCCATTAGATTGTTTAAAAATTGATCGAAGCTTTATTCAGCATATTGGATCACTCGATGAAAAACAGGCAGTTGTAGATGCGATTATTCAAATGTCCCATCGCCTAAAAATGAAAGTTGTTGCTGAAGGTGTAGAACAAGCACAACAAGTGGATATACTACGTAAAATGAACTGTGATATTATCCAAGGCTATTATTACAGCAAACCACTCCCGTTAAACGAACTGATGGAGTTTATGGAGTATTGGGAAATTGAGCATCAAGGAAGGAAATAATCTATGGCAAACTATCAATTAGTAGCTACGTCAGCAATGGGCTTAGAAGCTATTGTGGCACAAGAAGTAAAAGCACTTGGCTATGAAACAACCGTTGACAATGGCAAAGTATATTTTGAAGGCGATGAAACGGCTATTGCACGTACCAATTTATGGCTACGTGTAGCGGATCGTGTAAAGATTGTCGTTGGACAATTCCCTGCAAAATCATTTGAACAATTATTTGAAAGTGTGAAGGCACTCCCTTGGGAAAAATACCTACCAGTGGATGCTGCTTTTCCTGTTTCAGGAAAGTCCGTAAAATCGAAATTATTTAGTGTACCAGATTGCCAAGCCATTACTAAAAAAGCAATCGTTGAGCGAATGAAACAGCATTACAAGCGACTTGGCTTTTTAGATGAATCTGGAGCAACTTACAAAATAGAGGTTTCAATTTTAAAAGATGTGGCGACACTAACGATTGATACATCTGGTGCTGGCTTACATAAACGTGGCTATCGTCAGGTACAAGGTGAGGCACCCTTAAAAGAAACATTAGCAGCTGCACTTGTACAAATTTCAAAATGGAATCCAAATCGTCCATTTGTTGACCCATTCTGTGGCTCTGGTACCATTGCATTGGAAGCGGCGATGTTTGGACAAAACATAGCACCAGGCTATAACCGTGAATTCATTTCTGAGGAATGGCCATGGATGAAAGCTGCAATCTGGGATACGGTTCGTGATGAGGCGGAAAGTTTAGCGAACTATGATCAGCCGTTAGAAATTATCGGTTCCGATATCGATCACCGCATGATCAGCATTGCGCAAGAAAACGCAGTGGAAGCAGGCTTTGGAGAGTTAATTACGTTTAAGCAAATGCAAGCACGTGATTTTACAACACAGTTAATGGATGGTGTCATGATTGGGAATCCACCGTACGGAGAACGTATTGGTGATGTTGAAGTCGTGGAACAGGTGATCCGCGACGTCGGAAAGGTTATGAAAAACTATCCAACTTGGTCTGTATATATGCTATCCTCCATGAAAAATTTTGAAGAATTATATGGACGCCAAGCGACGAAAAAACGTAAATTATTTAATGGTTTTATTGAAACAAATTATTATCAGTTCTGGGGTCAAAAGTCTAAAAGAGATTAACGAATAGTAACGGAAGATAAGATTTTTTCTTATCTTCCGTTTCGTCGCGTATAATAGCACCAGATCGTTAGAGGGGGAACATCAATTGCGTAAATCTTTACCATTTGCATTATCAAAGGACCGTTCATTTTTTGAATCATTAGGTGACTGGATGGGCGATGTCCTTTATGATGAATTACCTGAAAAGGGCTTTGAATGCCGTGATGAGCAAATTTTTATGGCGTATCAAATAGAACAAGCACTAAAAGAAAAAAATGTTCTCTTCGCAGAGGCAGGAGTAGGAACTGGCAAAACGATCGCTTATTTGCTTCCAGCTATCTCTTATGCGCGCTACACAGGGAAACCAGCATTGATTGCTTGTGCAGATGAAACATTAATCGACCAACTTGTAAAAGAGGGGGGCGATATTTATAAACTTCAAAAAACATTAGGACTTGATATTGATGTTCGTCTAGCAAAATCGAGAGATCAATATTTGTGCTTAAAACGCTTTGAGGAAGCGGAGAAAGTGGAGTCGGATGAATGGATTGACGATATTGCCTTTTCTATCCCTGATGGTGTTTATGCTCAAGGTTCGATGATTGCTGTTCATCCATATGGGGAACGCAGTGATTATCCGACTGTCAGTGATGAGGATTGGCAAAAGGTTAATTACAATTCGATTATGCAATGCTCGGTTTGTGATCTTCGTAATCGCTGTGGGCAAACATTGCACCGTTCTCATTACCGAAAATCAACGGATCTTGTTATTTGTTCGCAAGATTTTTTAATGGAGCATTTGGCTACAAAGGAATCTCGTGAGCGTGAAGGTCAGCTTGCTTTACTGCCAGAAGTATCAATGATGGTGCTGGATGAAGGACATTTACTGGAGTATGCTGCACAAAAAGCGATGACGTATAAAGTGCAGGCGACGACCATTGTGCAATTATTGGAGCGCTTGATGGTAGATGGCGTACGTGAACGTACACTGTATGCGATGGAGAAATTACAGGATGATCATGAGCTATTTTTTGATCAACTTCGTGATGATATCGTTGCTTCCAATGAAGATCGTAAACGTATAAACAAATCAAAAACACTGCTGGCTTATGGAAAGCAGTTAATAAATGATGTAGAAACATTGATGGAAGAATTCGTCTTTGAATCAGAAATGTACATGATCCCTGAATATGAGTTAAATATGGCAGAAGAATATTTAGAACAATATGAGGCTTCTTTACGTATTTTTATCGCACAGGGAGATGCAGTGGATTGGTTAGAGGAGACAGATGGTGAAGAAACACTCGTCATTATGCCTCGTTTAATCACAGAAGTTTTAGCAGAAAAGTTATTCTCTAAAAAGCTTCCAATCGTCTTTTCTTCTGCCACGCTATCGGTCAATAAAGACTTTTCTTATATTGCCTATAGTTTAGGAATTCGAGATTACCAATCATTTTCTGTGCCATCCCCATTCGATTATGAAGAGGTCATGAAAATCTATTTACATGAGCTTACGCAACGTGACAAAACAGCGCGTGTTCAGCAATTGCTACGTGATGGCGAACAAACATTGATTTTATTTAAGTCGAAGCAAGCCATGCTAAACTTCAAGGCAGAATTACCGCTAATGGAACGTATGTATGTAGCATTCGAAGGAGATCGAGAGCTATCAGCCATTGTTCGAGATTTCCAGCAAGGAACAGTTAAAACATTATGCTCATATCATTTATGGGAAGGGCTAGATTTACCTGAGGAAGCATTAACACGTGTGATTATTTATGATTTACCGTTTCCTCCACAGGACCCATTATTTGATGCAAAACGTACATTTGCCGAAAACCCATTTGAGGAAGTGGAATTACCTTTCATGCAATTGCGCTTGCAGCAAGGGATGGGACGCTTAATTCGTACATCAAATGACCATGGTGATATTCACATTTTGTTAAATGAAGATGAGCAAAAACAGCGTGCAGCCTTTGAAAATATATTAGCGGTTGTACCAGAAATAAAGTAGAAAAAAGCGAGTTTGCTCAAAATGCAAGCTCGCTTTTTATTATTTTGAAATAACATTATGTGTGTAGTTAAATTATTGGTTTTTAAAAAACTGTTGAATATTTCTCTTTTAAGCTATATAGTTCTTTGTAATGCAACGAAATCTTGTGGAAGAATATATTTTTTGTATTGAAAATAATTTCACAAAAGGTTTATAATAATGACAAGAATTTTTAAGAATAGTCAAATTGCTTGCTGACTATTCCTTGATAGGGGGCTTAAACCTGTCGAACATTCAATCATTGTGTAGAAAATATACAAATCTATCGGCAACGGATATTGACAAGTTAATAGAAATAGAGGCTACGCTAACGTATTATGCTGAGTTGACTGATTGTTATATGTTCATAGATTGCCTGTTGGAGAATTTACCGCATGCGATTGTTGTGGCAGAGGCATTCCCGAAGAAAGAGATTGGTTTATACGAAAAATCAGTTATCGGAAAATTCGTATTTGAAAGTTTTGAACCAGCTGTATTTGCTGCGTTTAAACATAAAGAAAAATCATCCATTACCAGAGCGATTACGCAGGAAGGCATTACGGTAGAGCAAAATGTGCTTCCGATTTTTAATGAGCAACAGCAAGTAATTGCCGTGTTAATTCAGGAAAAAATGGTGAAGATGCAAACGACACCGAAGGATGATTTTCAAAATATGCCTTTTGCTTTAATTGAACATATTGTTGAACCTAATTCTCAACCGATTCCAGTTGTTTCAGATTTACTCGTAGAGTCGATTATTCTCACAAATCACGAAAATAAAGTAATTTACAGTAATCCTGCTGGCTATCATTTTATTTCGGAGCTATCTGGATTAGAAAACTTTGACAATGTAGCATTGGATAAAATCTTACCTTTTTTACAGGAAGTCTATGATAAAGGCGACGATGTCTTTTTCCTAGAAATTACGATTGATCGTAAATCCTTTATTGTAAAGAAAATTCCAATTCGCAGTTATAACGAGAAGGTCACACTACTCATTATTCATGATCTAACAGAGCTTAAGCTGAAAGAAAATGAGCTAATGATGAAAACATTTGCGATACGAGAAATTCACCACCGCGTGAAAAATAATCTTCAGACAGTGACAAGCCTATTACGTTTGCAAATGCGAAATGATCTGTCTGCATCGAATGCAAGTGCTTTTCAAGAGGCATTAAATCGAATCTATAGTATTTCATCGGTTTATGAGCTGATTTTAGAAAATGAAGATAACGCTGAAGAAAGAGTAGACGTTATCGCATTAGCTAAAAAAATTGGTCATAAAATGATTGGTACGTCTAATACAGCAACTATTCAACTAGCCTTTCATCATGAAAATTTGCAGCTATTCTGCCATTCGAAAAAGGCAGTCTCTTTAGCACTCATTATTTGTGAGCTACTGCAAAATGCATTAAAGTATGCGTTTATCGGACGTGATGAAGGAATCATCGATATTCAATTCATTCAGGAAGATTCTACAATTTCGCTTCATATTTCTGACAACGGCGTTGGAATGCAAGAGGTGAAGGCATCTTTTGGTATGGAGATTATCACAAGGCTTGTAGAATATGATTTAGCTGGCTCATTTTCCATTATCCCTAGTAATGAAGGTACACATACTCAAATTCAGTTCCCTGTAAGTGAGGAGGTATTTATCGTAAATGACTAGGAAAGTTATGATTGTTGAAGATGAATCACTGATTGCGATTGATTTGAAGTTTATGTTAGAAGATAACGGCTACGAAGTTGTAGCCCAAGCGAACAATGGTGAAACTGCCATTGAATTAGCCTTTTTACATAAACCACAGTTAATCTTAATGGACATTAAAATGCCTAAACTTGACGGTTTAAAGGCAAGTAAAATTATTGAACAACAGCTTGGTATACCCGTTCTTTTCATCTCGGCCTATAGTGAAAAAGAATTGTTGCTATACATGAAGCAGGATAATATATTAGGATATGTAATGAAACCGTTTTCTGAAAAAAATGTGTTGCCTGTGCTAGAGGTTGCTTTTCATCAAATTGATAAATTCAACCGTCTCAATGGGGAGATCTTACATAAGCAAACACAATTAGATAAGCGGAAAGTCATTGAACGAGCAAAGGGCTTGCTTATGCAGGCTGAAAATATAAGCGAGGACGAGGCTTACCGTAAGATCCGCAATGAAAGTATGCAAACACAACAGGAAATGGTGCACATTGCACAGCAAATTATTAACAACTTACAAGTCAATAGTTGAAGCAAAGGCGCTTTAAAGAGATTTCTTCTTTAAAGTGCCTTTTTTTATATAAATTTATAAATAAAAAAGGGGTGATGAGTAAGATGGCAATGATAGGAACGGTTATCGTTTATATTATTATGATTTGTGCTATTTTAGGGGCAATCGGAGCTATCCGAGATGCTGAGTATGGAATTGGGAAAGAATTTATGAATGGGATCCATACGGTTGGTCATATTTTTGTCCCAGCAGCAGGGATCATGGCAGCTATACCTTACTTAACATGGTTTATTAGTCATTTTATTAGTCCGATTTTTGAGTTAATTGGTGCAGATCCTGCGATTGCAGCGACAACAATTTTAGCTTCGGACATGGGTGGTTACCAATTAGCCAATGCGTTAAAGGAGTCTTATGAGGGATGGGTAATGGCTCTTGTTGTTGGTTTTATGTCAGGTGCTACCATTGTATTCTCGATTCCAATGGGCCTTGCGATGTTGGATAAGCGTGATCATAAATATATGGCACTAGGTATTATGGCTGGCGTATTAACAATTCCGATTGGTGCATTTATTTCTTCAATCATGATTGTGCTATTCAACACAGAAGTACGTGAAGTCATTAGTACAACAGAGGCTCCTACATATGTATTTGCCATTTCTGTTTTACAAATATTAATTAACTTACTACCGTTATTCATTTTCGTTATCTTAATCGCACTAGGCTTAAAGCTTATTCCAAACGGCATGATTACTGGCTTCATGGTATTCGGTCGTGTCATGGATGCGGGAATTAAATTGGTGTTAGTGTTCTCTATTGTGGAGATTTTTACAGGTATTTTTACAAAGATTTTTGGCGCGTGGGGCTTCGATCCAATCATGGCTGATGAAATCGACCAGTTCCGAGCATTAGAAACAGCTGGTTATATCGGGATTATGCTAGCGGGTGCCTTCCCAATGGTGTATTTAATTCGAAAGTATGCTTCCAAGCCACTTGAAGCGGCTGGGAAAAAATTAGGCTTATCCTCTGTAGGAAGTGCTGGGATTCTAGCAACGATTGCGAATATTTTAGCGATGTTTACACTGATTCGCCATATGCCACCAAAAGATAAAGTGATTAACATTGCATTTGGTGTATGTTCTGCCTTCTTATTAGGTGATCACTTATCATTCACAGCTAACTTCCAGCCAACCATTATTTTACCTGTTATCGCAGGGAAGTTTTTAGCGGGTGTTATTGCAATTATTTTAGCCTATAAGCTTTCAGTGCCAACTGCATTAAGGCTAGAAATTGAGGATCGCAAGGCAGGCATTATTAAAGAAGGCGAATATTTAACAGATCAAAAATCATAACGAAGAAAAAGTGAGGTGATGACGTGTGAGTGAAGAGAAAAAACGATTTATTCAGGAGTTTGTGCCGGGTAAACAGCTAACATTGAGTCACCTTATTGCCAATCCTGATCCAGAAATGTTTCAAAAGCTGGGTATCCAAGATGCGGGTGCCCTTGGCATTATGACTTGTACGCCAAGTGAAACGGTAATTATCGCAGGAGATTTAGCGACAAAGGCAGCCAATGTCAAACTAGGATTTTTAGATCGTTTTACAGGTAGTCTCGTTATTGTAGGTAGTGTGTCAGAGGTAGAAATGGCGATGTTAGAAATCAATCGTTTTTTATCCGAGGTATTAGGCTATACACCTTCAAAAATAACGAAATCATAGGATGTGTCATATGAAAAATCGAGTAATGATAATAGGCGGTGTGCAAGCAGGAAAGTCAACATTGATGAATACATTGTTGGGCAAAGAAAGCAGTCCCAACAAAACACAAGCACTCGTTTATGATGACTGGATTGTTGATACACCAGGTGAATATGTTGAAAATCCAATGTATTACAGAAATATTATGGCAACATCGCTGGAAGTAACCCATGTGATTTACTTGCAGGATGCCACATCAGCAAGGAGTGTATTCCCTCCGCAATTCAGCTTAGGGATTCCCAAAATACAAATAGGTGTGATTACCAAGATTGATGCCCCTGATGCCGATGTTGAAAGGGCTATCGCCTTATTAAAAAATGTTATGACGCAGGGCCCTATCGTGAAAACCTCTTCATGGAAGAAGCTTGGCATTGAATTGATTGAACCATTGATTCAACTCAAGACACATGAAGAAATTCGTCAATTTGTCAAGGATCACGATAGTCCGTATCTCATGTATTGCTCACAGTAGCGAGAGGGAGGTGTAGGGTGAAAACTGAAAAAATATTTAGTGCAGGCATTGATATTGGGACAAGTACCACAAAAATGGTAGTCAGTAGTTTTCTGTTAAAGAATGTGGCTGGCATAACCCATGTGCCAAGGATTGAAATTATTGAGAAAACGGTGTTGCATCAAAGTCCAATTATCAAAACACCTTTTATTAATAAAGACATCATCGATATGAAAAAGATTGAGGAATTTATTTCCCAACAGTATCAATTGGCACAAATTGCTCCATCTGATATTGCAACAGGGGCCATTATCATTACAGGTGAATCAGCCACGAAGGAAAATGCAATTGAAGTTGTCCATACCATTGCAGATGGCGCAGGTCATTTTTTAGTTGCTACCGCAGGTCCTGATTTAGAGGGCATTATTGCTGCCAAAGGAGCAGGTACTTTACAGCAATCAAAGAATTCATCCAAAGTCATCGCCAATATTGATATTGGTGGAGGGACAGCGAATATTGCTGTTATGCAATTTGGAGAGGTCATTGGTACATGTACCTTACATGTTGGTGGTAGATTGATTGAATTTAAGGATGGCAAGATTCAATCAATTTCTCCGCCACTCATGCGATTGATGGAACGATGGGCTAATCCGTTAGCTGTCGGTGATGCGGCCGAAGATGATCGAGTAACACTTTGTATTGAAGAAATGGTGCAAACACTTGCCATGATTCTTCATGGACAA
>NZ_JBHERJ010000024.1:0-22890 GCF_043359455.1 Lysinibacillus sp. PWR01
AGACTGATGGATTTTTCTATCAGTCTTTTTTGTGTTAGATTAATAGTATCACGTTTTTAAAGGAGTAAGGAATGGGACAAGCATTATTAGCTTATATGGGCATTGTATCAATTGTATTGCTCATTTTAATGGGAATGGATAAATCGCGTGCAAAAAATCATGAATGGCGTATAGCAGAGCGCACGTTATTTACACTAGCCATAGCAGGAGGGGCAGCTGGCGGTGTATTGGGTATGTATTTATTTCGTCACAAAACACGCCACAATCGTTTTGCATTTGGTTTTCCACTACTCGCAGCCATTCAAATTTTTATCATTGTACAACTGTGGACATAAATAAAAATAATTAGAAACACATCCTCATGATGGGGATGTGTTTCGCATAAGCTGTTCAATGGGCTGCTTCCAATTGATTTTGGCGCTTGGATAGTTCAATAGTATTTCTTGCTGCAAATATTCAAAGTCGCTTTTGCTGAAGCCTTGCAACGTTGCAGCATCTCGTGCACCGACGAAAATGGTAACAACCTCAAATGCATCCTCTGTTGTGCCTAGGTATTTTTCACCTTCAAAAAGCGCACCCTTATAGGAAATAAAGAAATTTTTTCGGACATTTTTAACGTCATCATAGAAATAATACTGGCCTTTTTCATAGGCTTCATCCAGTTTGCGTTTTGGATCGGTTATATAACGAATCGCTTTGTAAAATACATAGATAATAAGCGCTATTACAGCAAGTCGAATTAGTAACGGCAACATGTTTAAATTTCCCCCTTGAAGAAAGGTTATTCTTTCCTATACGATTAGGAAGGTCAAATAGTTTCACTTTATTTAAAATATTTTTTAGAAATTTAGGAGAAAAAAATGAATTTACAACAATTGTTTACCATGCAAAAAGAGCTTGATGATTTTATCGAGCAAACACAAAATGTTCAGCAAGATGTGTTTCAGGAAAAGGGCTTAGCCTTACTAGTGGAACTGGCTGAGCTTGCCAATGAAACGCGTTGCTTTAAATTTTGGAGTACAAAGGGACCATCAGCACGTGAAGTCATTTTAGAGGAATATGTGGATTCCATTCATTTTATCTTATCGCTTGGTTTATTAAAGGACTATACATCGATTGCAATGTGGCCTGTAGTAGAAGAAAATAGAGATTTAACGACAACCTTTTTAGAAACACAAAGTGTTATTTTAGCATTTATCCATGAACCTACAGAGGAGCGCTATTTAGCTATTTGGCAATACTACGGAGTACTAGCGTATAATCTCGGTTTTACATTTGAGGATGTGGTTGGCGCTTATCTTGAAAAAAACCAAGAAAATTACAATCGTCAGCGCTCAGGTTATTAAATTAAGAAATACACCAATTTTCAGACGATTAAGCTAGGAATATTTCGGTAAACGAAGTATAATAAAATAGATATAAGAAGTAGGAGGCAAAAGGATGACACAACTAGATCCAACATTACAAATGTTTAAAGATTTAACAGACGCAAATGGTATCGCAGGTAATGAACGTGCACCACGTGAGGTCATGAAAAAATACATTGCACCATATGCAGATACTGTAGAAACAGATAACTTAGGTAGTGTCATTGCTAAAAAGGTTGGCGATGAAAACGGTCCTAAAATTGTTGTAGCAGGACATTTAGATGAAGTAGGTTTCATGGTTACACAAATCGATGACAAAGGCTTTATCAAATTCCAAACGGTAGGTGGCTGGTGGAGCCAAGTTATGCTTGCACAGCGTGTAACGATTACTACACGTAAGGGCGATGAAGTGATTGGGGTTATTGGTTCAAAGCCACCTCATATTTTACCTGCTGATGTACGTAATAAGGTAGTAGACATTAAAGATATGTTTATCGACATTGGTGCTGCTTCTAAAGATGAAGTACTTGAGTGGGGCGTATGTCCTGGCGATATGGTAACACCATACTTTGAGTTTAATGTTATGAAAAATGATAAGTATCTATTAGCGAAAGCTTGGGATAACCGTATTGGTTGTGCAATTGCGATTGATGTTATGAAAGCGTTACAAAATGAAAAGCACCCTAATATTCTTTATTCTGTAGGGAATGTACAAGAAGAAGTTGGACTTCGTGGTGCTAAAACTACAACACATAAAATCCAGCCGGATATTGGATTTGCAGTGGATGTTGGTGTAGCAGGAGATACTCCAGGAGTTACAGCAAAAGAATCAACGAGTAAGATGGGGGCTGGCCCTCAAATTGTTGTATATGATGCATCTATGGTTTCACACCGCGGCTTACGTGAATTCGTATTAGATGTAGCAGATGAGCACAATATCCCATATCAATTTGAAGCGATGGCTGGCGGCGGTACTGATGCTGGCTCCATCCACGTAACAGCAAATGGCGTACCAGCACTATCAATCGGTATTGCGACACGCTATATCCATTCACATGCAGGTATCCTACATCGTGATGATTATGATAACGCCGTTAAATTAATGGTTGAAGTCATTAAAAAATTAGACCGTGATGCAGTCAATAAAATTACATTTGAATAATTAGAAGAAATGGACTTGCCCTCTAACTAATTTTGTTAGGGGGCTTTTCATTGTTTTTAGTGTCAAAATTTCTTCCTTTGATACCAATAGTCACAAAGCCCGCAATCTATTCTTTACACATTGTGCCATTCATACATTTTTAGTTCCTTCTTTACTATCGCTAAAAAATAGTCGTGATCTAATTGAACATTTATGCATAAATATTCTGTATGACGAATTTTTGTCACATTTCATAACAAATGAATAATAATTAAAATTAATTATAAAAATTCAGTTGATTTTATATTTATGCATGATATACTAATTTCAACAGCAACGATATAAGGAGCGAAGGCTATGAAATTACTTGAAGAAGTACAGTTAAAGTTAGTGTCTAGTTTAAAAGGAAAAGATCTTCTAACTTTGTTAGACTATACAAGTCAAGAGGTTCAAGAACTTATTGAACTAGCAACACAGCTTAAAATGATTACAAAAGAGGGGAAATGTCCAAGATTACTAGAAGGAAAGACACTTGGCATGATTTTTGAAAAACATTCAACTCGTACACGTATTTCATTTGAAGTGGGCATGAATCAATTAGGTGGAAAAGGTATGTTTATGCATGCACGTGATTTGCAAATTGGTCGTGGTGAGTCGATTTATGATACTGCACATGTATTATCTGGCTATTTAGATGGTATTATGATTCGTGCAAATTCGCATGCGATGGTCAAGGAGCTTGCAGAGCATGCAGTAATTCCTGTCATCAATGGATTAACGGATATTTATCATCCTTGCCAGGCATTAGCTGATTTAGAAACGATTGCAGAAAATAAAGGCATGTTAAAAGGACTTAAAATTGCCTATGTAGGAGATGGCAATAATGTAGCACACTCACTTGTAGTCGCTTCAGCACACGTTGGCATGAACGTTGCAGTGGCCACTCCTGAAGGTTATGAATGTGATGCAGAAGTGATTGCCAAAGCACAGGCGATTGCAGCAGCAAATGGCAGTACAATTATGATCACAAATGATCCTGTTGAAGCAGTGTTAAATGCAGATGTGGTCTATGCAGATGTTTGGACATCCATGGGACAAGAGGAAGAGGCAGCAAAACGTTTACAAGACTTTGCTGGCTATCAAATTAATGATGAGCTAGTTGCCTATGCAAAACCGAATTATATGTTCTTGCATTGCTTACCGGCACATCGTGAGGAAGAAGTGGCAACATCTGTTATTGATGGCCCTAATTCTTACATCTTTGAGCAAGCTGAGAACAGACTTCATGCACAGAAAGCGGTTCTTGCATCGATCCTAGCATAAAAGCTGACATATACTTCTCGGGTTGAGAAGTCCGATAGATAGAGTTTACATGGGCAACAGAGGGTGCCCGTGTGAATAACATACAAGTGGTTGGCAGACAGAGGGATGTTCACCACGCGCGATGTTTGTTGTCAAGATGGATGGCTACATCGCTACATAGTAAAGTAACCTGGGAGACGCTAGGTTACTTTTTTTTGTCAAAAAATTAAAACATAGTTTTCCTATAAATTATAGAGAATATGAAGAATTATTTATATAATAGGATAAATAAGTAATGAAGGGGTGAACTCCTCGTGAATATAGATCATATCGAGGCATTTTTATATGTTGTCCATTACAAAAGTACCCATAAAGCAGCCAATGCTTTGTTTCTATCGCAACCGACTGTAACTGCGCGTATCAAATCATTAGAACGAGAGCTAGGGGTTGAGTTATTTTACCGAGATGGACGAAGTGTGAGCGTATCAGAGAAAGGGAAAGATTTTTTACCATTTGCTACACAAATTGTACAAACATTTCAGCAAGGAAAGAAGCAATTAGAAGAAACGCAGGAGACAGATGAGGTATGTATTGGGGCAAATGGGGTGACAGCCCAGTATTTCTTAGCCTATGCATTGCCTAAGTGGAAAGAGCAATTTCCTTATTTGCGTTTTCAACTAATCACAGGTTCCACAACAATGATTTTAGAAAAACTGCAAAGCCACCAAATTCATCTAGGTTTTATTCAATATGTGCATAGGGATGGCATTGAGAACGAACTTTTATTAAACAATGCCGTGAAACTTGTCAAACACCGTGATCACCCATTGCAACTACATGAACTTATCCAAGCAAAAGAATTAGCCCAACAGAAAATGGTGTTTTTTGAATGTGGGGCGTTTGATTGGAATTATGTGCATAAAATGTTCGAGGTAGAGGGTGTGGCAGCCAATATTGAAGTACGAGCAGATCATTTAGAAGTTGCTAAAGAATTCATTCGAACAAAAGACTATCTAAGTTTTTTACCACATCTTTGCGTCAAAAAGGAACTGGAAAGTGGTGAATTTGTGGAGATAGACGTCAAGCATTTGCTGGATATGAATCAACATATATTTTTAACCTATAAAGAAAAAGACACATTGCCGTCAGCTTTTTGGCAGACGATTTGTGAAACAGCTAGGCACTTTGAAGGCATGTGGGAAATGCATTGATAAAATATTTTATCCGAACATAAAAATTTTTCTATTACTGTACCTATTGCATATCGTCTGAAGGAACGGTAATATCATTCTCAATCCAACAAAACATACTTAACCACTATGTTTAGTAAAATAAGATTGAGGAGGAATTGACATGGCTAGACAGGATAAAATTCGATTTGGAGCAATTATTCATGGGGTAGGGGGAAATATTTCAGGTTGGCGTCATCCAAAGGTGGCGAGCAATCAAAGTGTAAGCTTACCTTTCTATATTCAACAGGCTCAGAAGGCAGAGCAGGGAAAATTTGATGTAGCGTTTATTGCGGATGGTTTATTTATTAATGAAAAATCCATTCCTCATTTTTTAAATCGTTTCGAGCCTATTACGATTTTATCAGCTTTAGCTGTAGCGACGAAAAACATTGGGTTAGTTGGCACGGTTTCAACTTCCTATAGCGAACCATTTACAGTAGCACGACAATTTGCTTCATTAGATCATATTAGTGCTGGGCGTGCAGGATGGAATGTTGTAACCACACCATTAGAAAGTACTGCTTTGAACTACAATAAAACAATCGATCAGCATCCTAGCCATGCAGAGCGTTATCAAATTGCAGAAGAATATTTAGAGGTTGTCAAGGGCCTATGGGACTCGTGGGATGATGATGCGTTTATTGCAGATGTCGACAATGATCAATTTTTTGATCCAGAAAAATTACACACATTACATCATAAAGGGTCACATTTTTCCGTCCAGGGTCCACTCAATATTGGTCGAACAAAGCAAGGTCAGCCCGTTATATTCCAGGCTGGGTCGTCTGATGCAGGTATTCGATTGGCTGCCAAGGATGCAGATGCCATTTTTACACATGGTGCATCCATTGAAGAGGCACAAAAATTTTACACAAGAGTAAAGAAAGAAGTGGCGGCATTTGGAAGAAACCCAGATGAAGTGAAGATATTCCCAGGAATTTCGCCGATTATTGGCGATACAGTGGAGGAAGCAGAGGCGAAATATCAAGAAATCGTTGAGTTAGTTTCCATAGACCGTGCTCTTGCTTATCTTGGGCGTTACTTCGACCATCATGATTTTACTCAGTATGATGTGGATGCACCGTTTCCTGAACTAGGTGATATTGGGGCCAACAGCTTTAGAAGTACAACAGATTATATTAAACGATATGCTAAGCAAGAGAGACTTACATTACGTCAAGTTGCTTTACGCGAGGCTACACCAAAAACAGCATTTTTTGGGACAGCTGAGCAAGTAGCGGATCTTGTACAGGAATGGTTTGAAAAGGAAGCAGCAGATGGTTTTATCATTGGTGTGACAGTACCTGGTGCTCTTGAAGATTTTGTTGATAAAGTAGTGCCAATTTTACAAGCAAGAGGGCTTTATCGTAAAGATTATGAGGCAGATACTTTGCGCGGGAATTTAGGTTTACCCTTCAAAGAAAGTCGCTATGTCAAACAATCTGTCTAAAAACCTAGTAAATTTATTTGAATAAAAGAAATTGGGAGGTATTGTATGAGTTATACATTAGGCATATTAGATCAAAGCCCTATCATTGAAGGAGCAACCAATGAACAAACATTACAAAAAACGGTGGCCTTAGCACAGCGAGCTGAGCAGTTAGGCTATTCACGATTTTGGGTATCGGAGCATCATAATACAGATTCATTAGCAGGGACATCTCCTGAGGTATTAGTGTCTTATTTACTAGCTAAAACAAAAACAATCAACATTGGATCAGGTGGGGTTATGCTTCAGCATTATAGCCCCTATAAAGTAGCGGAAAATTTCCATGTTCTAGCATCTTTGGAGCCAGGGCGAATAGATTTGGGGATTGGAAAAGCACCTGGAGGCTTACCCCTTTCTACAAAGGCTCTCCAATATGGCACGCTCAATAATGGAGAAGATTTTGAAGAAAGATTAACATTTTTACAGCAATTAATTGAGCAATCCATACCAAAAGAGCACGAATTATATGGCATACAAGCAACGCCGATTCCAAAGAAAAAGCCAACATTATTTTTACTTGGTGCTAGCCCAGAAAGTGCTGCTCTTGCAGGAAAACTCGGCATTGCATTTGTCTTTGCTCGATTCATTAATAGTGATAATAATGTTTTGGCACAAGCGGCTACAACCTATCGCAGTCACCAGCCAAATGGTCATTTTGCGATTTCCATTGCTGCACTTGCTGCTCCAAGCAAAGAGGAAGCGAAAGAGCTAATTGGAGATCAAAAAATTACAAAGGTGCATTTAGCAAGTGGCAGAAGCCTGACACTACAATCAGTAGAGCTAGCGGAGAAATTTGGTCAGGAATCTGGAGAGGAATATACGGTGGAGCAGTATGAGGCCGATATTTTATACGGTACATCAGAAGAAATTAAAGCCATTTTAGATGACTACCATGAGCAATACCAAGTAGACGAATTCATTTTGCATACGCCTATCTTAAAGGATTTTGAACGTGAGCGATCTTTTGAGTTATTGGGTCCAGTACATTTACAGCAAAAAGAAGCGGTAAGCTGAGGAGGAAAACGTAATGACACTAAATAAAGATGTAATCGTTTGGTCGAAACAAGGCTGTAGTTACTGTAATGAGGTAAAAACGTATTTACAAGAAGAGGGTATACCTTATAAAACAGTGGATGTAACGCATAATGATGCTTTCCGTGACATTCTAGATACAAAATATGGAATTCGTTATGTACCTGTTGTAGAAATTGGTTCAAGTGAAGATGGTATCTATCAAGCGGTTACAGAACTTGGTCTTGAGCATTTAAAGGCAGCACTAGCTGGAGAAAAAATACAGTCGTAAAACGCACTATAGAAATGGGGTGTATAAATGATAAAATTAATTGTTAATCGTGGCTTAGTAGCACTATTTGTACTACTGGGTGCCCTTTTTTCAGTTTTTTCAATCAATTATTTTTTACCCACTGATATCGTTGATACATTACTAGCTGAAAATGCTGCAAGTACTGAGGTAGCAGAAAATTTACGTAAAGAATTAGGTTTGGATTTACCATTTACAAAACAATTCTCTAATTATTTAGTAGATTTAATGCATGGTGATTTTGGGCAATCAGCCATTGATGGTGAATTTGTGATAGAAAAAATATGGACACAATTACCTGCAACTGTTGTTCTAACAGTTGCAAGTCTACTTATTGCTGTCATTGTAGGTATTACACTTGGGGTGTTAGCCGCTGTTCATCGCAACACGGTAATTGATTATATTGCACGTTTAGTTGGACTCTTTGGGATTTCCATGCCTACATTTTGGTCGGGAATTTTACTAATTTTAATTTTCTCCATTTCGTTAGGCTGGTTTCCTGCGATGGGCTCAGATGGTTGGCGTTCTGTTATTTTGCCTGCTATTACATTAGGTCTTCTAGGTGCAGGGTTTATTGTTAGAGTAGTTCGGAATAGTATGCTAGAGGTTTTGAACGAACCTTATATACTGACGCTTAGAGCAAAAGGACTGACAGAGCATATCGTTTTATACCGTCATGCCCTTAAAAATGCATTAATACCTGCAATGACAATGATTGGCGTGCTACTGGGTGATTTTTTAGGTGGGACGGTGGTCATCGAAACAGTATTTGCAAGACAGGGGCTTGGAAGAATGGTGGCAGATGCCATAACAGCTAAGGATCTACCAATCATACAAGGTGTTGTATTTTTTATTGCTATTGTGTATGTAGTGATTAATCTATGTATTGATATTTCATATTCCATCATTGATCCTCGAATTCGAAGTAGGCAAGTAAAGGGAGGATAAGGATGCAAAAGTTAGAAACTATTAAAACGAAACCTGTTTCAAAACTTAAATTAAAGCGACTTAGTAAAGGTATTTTTCACCTAGAAAAGATGATGTTAACAGCTGCTATCCTCATTATTATCTTTTTTATTATTTGTGCCATAGTCCCACATTGGGTAGCAATGTATTCACCTACAAAGATGTTTCCTACTGCTATTTTACAGCCTCCATCATTCAAGCATCTATTTGGGACTGATTATTTTGGCAGGGATGTATTTAGTTTAGTTGTGTATGGAAGTAAAACTTCTCTTTTACTTGGCATAAGTGCTGTTGTTGTAGGTGGATTCATTGGTGCTCTTATTGGAACTTTAGCTGGCTATATCGAGGGCATTATTGACATTATATTAATGAGACTGATTGAAATCATACAAACAATCCCAAGTGTTTTATTAGCGCTTGCTATTGCCGCTGTATTAGGTTCTAGCTTTACCAATCTTGTCATTGCCATCTCAGTATCAGCTATTCCGACGTATGCTCGGGTAATGAGAGGCCAAATATTAAGTATAAAAAATCGTCCTTACATTCTAGCGTCAAAATCGATAGGGATTAGTAATCCTGTAATTTTCTTGAAACACGTCCTACCGAATGCTTATTCACCATTATTAGTTATGGCTTCAAACGGTTTAGGAATGGCCATTTTAACAGGTGCGGGTCTCAGTTTTTTAGGATTAGGTGTGGTGTCAGAAATTCCGGATTGGGGTTTTTTATTATCTCAAGGCAGAAACTATATAGCGGCCGGTTGGTGGATTTCAACGTTTCCAGGATTAGCAATCGCACTCTTTGTGTTAGCCGTCAATATTTTGGGGGATAGTTTACGTGATAAGTTAGATCCTAAAAAGCGTTTGTCTTAAGGAAGAGGTGTTTATGATGGATAATTTATTGACAGTGGAAGGGCTAACAGTAGATTTTAAGTCTAAATCTGCTGTTCTAAACGCTGTATCTACTATTTTTTTCACTATAAAACCTAGTGAATCAATTTGTTTAGTTGGCGAATCTGGGAGTGGGAAATCAGTCACCTCGAAAGCAATCATGCGTTTAATTGAATATGAAAATGGTGTGATTACGAATGGGAAAATTACATTAGGCAACAGAGATATTGTCAAGCTTTCAAATCGTGAGCTGTTAAATATACGAGGTAAGAAGATTGCCATGATCTTTCAGGAGCCCTCTATCGCCTTTGACCCAGTGTTTACTATTGGACAACAATTGGTGGAGATGATGCAAAGGCATTTAAAATTATCCAAAAAGCAAGCACATGAACGAGGGATTCAATTATTAACAAGAGTTGGATTATCAGATCCTATCGTACGTATGGGACAATATCCTCACGAATTGTCTGGAGGCATGTTGCAACGAGCCATGATCGCTATGGCTATAAGTTGTAATCCTGATTTGATTATTGCTGATGAACCCACTACCGCGCTTGATGTTACCGTTCAAGCACAAATTATTGCACTACTTAAGGAGCTGAAAGAGGAATATCACACGTCCATTTTACTAATTACACATGATTTAAGTGTAGCATCGCAGTTAGCTGATCGAATTTTTGTTATGTACGCGGGAGAAATTGTGGAGCAAGCATCAATAGAGCAGTTATTTTCACTGCCTTATCATCCTTATACAAGGGGCTTATTACAATCCATTCCAAATGAACAACATATCAAACGAAAGAGACTGCCCTCTATAGAAGGTACAATTCCAAATCTTGCTGAGATGCCAACTGGCTGTCGCTTTCATCCTCGCTGCGCATTCGCCACTGAAAAATGTAGAGAAGAGAGACCTCCTCTAAGAAATTTTCAAGGACGGGAAAGTGCTTGTTGGCATATAAAGGAGCTAATTCAGAAACCGGAATGGCTCGTCGAAAACGATTCTGTTATAGAAGATGAGGTAGACTACAGGGAAAATCAAGAGCGTGAAGTATTGCTAGAGATAAAGTCTTTACACAAATATTATCCAATTAAACAAGCAAACAAGAAAATAAAAGCAGTGAACAACGTTTCATTTCAAATTTTTAAAGGTGAGACAGTGGGATTAGTAGGTGAATCTGGCAGTGGAAAATCTACTCTAGGCAGAACGATATTACAGCTAGAAACACCTACTGCTGGAGATGTTCTATTTAATGGTCAATCCATCGTGCATTTAAGAAAGTCGGCTATGCGAGATAGAAGGAAACATATGCAAATGATTTTTCAAGATCCTTATGGTTCCATCGATCCTAAATGGACCATTAAGGAGATTATTGCAGAGCCGCTAAAAGTCCATCTTAAAGGAATTTCGGCTAATGAAATGGAAGATCGAATACAGCAATTATTACAAGTAGTGGGGTTAAATCCAGAGTGGAGCTCTCGTTATCCACATGAGTTTTCTGGAGGGCAACGCCAACGAATTGGTATTGCTAGAGCTATTGCGATCAATCCTAGTTTTATATTAGCAGATGAAGCAGTATCTGCATTAGATGTGTCCGTGCAAGCACAAATTATTAATTTATTGAAGGATTTACAGCAAAAGCTAGGTCTCACCTATTTATTTATTGGACACGATTTGAATATCGTTCGTCATGTTGCGGATCGGGTGGTGGTAATGTATTTAGGGAAAATCGTCGAAATGGCACCTAGTGAGCAGCTTTTCCAAGATCCAAAACATCCTTATACAAAAGCCCTTATTGCAGCTATGCCTAAAATAAATCGTTCCCATGTTACAGAGCCTATTTCACTAGACGGAGAAATTCCATCACCAGCTAATCCACCGTCTGGTTGTGCATTTCGAACACGTTGCCCTTTTGCGACAGAACATTGTAGTCGAGAGGAGCCAGCCTTTGTAGAAATAGCGCCAAACCATAGTGTTCAATGTCATTATGCTTAGAATTAAATCAATGACTTATAAAAAAAGGAAGATGTCTATGTTTAATAAGAAACCATATAGTCTGATTATTACTGTAATGGTTATTCTATTAGCGCTAGCAGGTTGTTCATCAAGCACCTCTAAAACAGAAGTGAGTGTGAATAAAACAAATGGTTCAGAAAACAAGGATAAAGAGCAGTCAGTGCAAGCGGGTGGCGATTTTACGTTCGCTTTATCAACAGCACCTGATACACTCGATCCTCATGCAAGTGGTATGGCAGTAGCAACACGAGTAATTAAAAGTATTTTTGAATCATTGGTCTATCAAGAGAAGGATAATACGATAAAACCATGGCTGGCTACGGAGTGGTCTGTATCAGATAACAAAAAAGAGTACACATTCTCATTACGTGAAGGGGTTAAATTCCATGATGGCACAGATTTTAATGCAGCTGCCGTAAAGTATAATATTGAGCGAATTTTTGATGTCAAAACAAAGGCCTTCACAGCTGCTACCTATCTGTCAGATGTTGAGTCTGTTGAGGTTGTAGATACTCATAAGATTAAATTTATTTTAAAGCAACCCTCTGCAACATTTTTAACGATCTTAGCCCATTCTAATTTATCGATTGTGTCGAAGGAAGCGGCTGAAAAGGCTGGAGATAAATTTGGTTTACATCCTATTGGAACAGGTCCATTTAAATTTGTGGAGCAAGTTGAAAATGATCGGATTGTTTTAGCAAAGTTTGAAGAGTATAACGGCGCTTATCCATTTGCTAAACACGATGGTCCAGCCTATTTGGATAAACTAACGTTTAAAATTGTACCAGAGGAGGCTACTCGAGTAGGAAGTGTACAAAGCAATCAATTACAGGCGGCAGAAACGGTGCCACCACAGGATATTTTAGCGATTGAAAAGAGTGGTCAGTTAAAATTATGGGAGGTAGAGACAGGAGGCTTACCATATACACTCTTTGTTAATAATACAACGGCTCCTTGGAATGATGTAAAAGCACGCCAAGCACTAAAGGCTGGAATTGATGTTGAGAGTATTGTGAACACCCTGTACCTAGGTACATATAAAAGGGCCTGGTCTGCACTTACTTCTACAACTTTTGGCTATGATGACAGCTTAGAAGGTAAAGATGGGTTTGATGTGAAAAAATCTAATCAATTATTTGAAGAGCTAGGTTGGGAAAAAGGGAAGGATGGTATCCGAGAAAAGGATGGCCATAAATTGACATTGCGTATTTTAAATGATGCTGTTAATCGTGAAAAACGCCAAGATATTAGCATTATGGTAAAAGAGCAATTAAAGGCTGTCGGTATTGATGTCATTATAGAAACAACGAGTGAGGCAAGATCAGTCTTAGCGGACGCTGCAGCCTATGATTTACGTGGGAATAGCCGTGTAGCGATTGATCCTGATGATTTACGCTTGTTTTATCATTCCAAGCAAACTACTGATAAAGGAGGCATTAATTTAGCTTGGTATCAAAACGCGGAGGTAGATCAATGGTTAGAGGCGGCAACGACTGAGCAGGATGCTGCAACACGAGAAAATTTGTATAAACAAATTCAAAATAAGCTTATTGAAGAAGTAGCTATTATTCCTATATATGTTTTTCCTTATACAGTAGCAACTTCACTTCAGGTGCAAGATGTAGCATTTGATTCTATTGGTTATCCATTATTTTATGACGTTCATCTTACACAATAAGGAGAGGGATTATGAAATTTATTGTTGGTAATTTGATTAATAATCTACCAAATATAAAAACTGGTCGTATATTAACAACACAGGAGGTTTTTACACATTTAATTGAGCAGGCTGTGCTAGCTGAAAATCTAGGGTTTGATGGATACGGCGTAGGAGAAAGACACGGTGCACCATTTTTATCCTCATCTCCTACTGTGTTATTAAGTGCACTAGCGATGAAAACCTCAAAAATTCGACTATTAACAACCGTGACTGTGTTGAGCGTTCTTGATCCTATACGAGTTGCTGAGGATTATGCAACGCTGGATCATTTATCAAAAGGACGATTAGATGTCGTTATTGGCAAAGGGAATGACCCTAGACACTATCCTTTATTTGATGTCAAAGATGAGGATCAATGGGCAGCCTTAGCTGAAAAATATGAGCTTTTAAAACGCTTATGGAACGAAGAAAATATAAGCTGGCAAGGTAAGTTTCGTTCGAAAGTTGATTCTGTAACGACTGAGCCTCGACCTTATCAGCAACAGATACGAATTTGGCATGGCAGTGCTTCAAGTGAACTATCGACAGAACTAGCAGCAAAAAACGGAGACCCTATTTTTTCCTCCAATACCTTTCATGAATTAGAAAAATATCAAGCCCTTATAGATCATTATCGTAGACGTTTAGATCATTATGGCTTTGATCCACAGCAGGCTGTTGTAGGTGCGGGTGCGAGAGGTTTATACATTGCTAATACCAATGAGGAAGCGATTGAGAAGTATCGACCTTATTATGAAGGTTTTATGAGCACTGAAGCCTCCAAGGTGAATAATTCGCCATTCAAAAACCTAGAGGACCATATTGAGCGTGGCTCCGCATTAGTTGGTAGTCCAGATGCAATTATTGAAAAAGTCATCAAGTATCATCAAGCTTTTAAGCATCAAGTCCAGATGCTTAGTGTGGAAGGGCTTGAATTGTCTGAGCAAAGTGAACAATTAGAGCGTTTTGCAACTGAAATCATGCCTGTACTCAAAAAAGAGCTACCAAGCACGATTTGGGACAAAGACAAAGCATTCACACTGCAATAAATACTACTATTCAGCTAATTTTACAATGATAAAAGTGAGGGATAATATGAAAAAAATTATATTTTTAAGTTTGCTATTATTAACGTTGCTTCTAACGGCTTGTGCAGGCACTGAAAAGCTTGAAGGAGATACGAGTAAAAATGATACAGCACAGAGTGGAAAGGATGTTCAAAAAATTATTGTAGGTACAGGTACACAATTTCCGAATATCTGCTTCTTAGATGACAAGGGAAATTTAACTGGTTATGATGTGGAGCTTGTTCGCGCAATTGATGAGAAGCTACCAGAATATGAGTTTGAATTTAAGACAATGGAGTTCTCAAATTTATTACTAAGTTTAGAAACAAGAAAAATTGATTTTATTGCCCATCAAATGGAAGTCAATAGTGAGCGCGAGGAGAAATTTCTATTTAATAAAGAGCCTTATAATGTATTTCCATTAAAAGTAACCGTTAATGCAAAAAATAATGATATCCAATCAATTGATGATTTAAAAGAAAAAAATGTGAGTGTTTCTCCAACAAGTAATTCAGCAGTCTTTATTGAGAAATACAATAAGGAACACGATCTAGGTGCTAATCTCGTCTATTCATCAGGGTCAGTGGATGTAAATAATCAACTTGCGACAGGTCGTGTGGATGCTATTATTACAACGCCATTTGCCGTGAAGTATTATAACGAAAACAATGAAGCACAGCAAAAGGTAGTGGGAGACGCATTATTAAATTCAAAAGTATATTTCTTATTAAATAAAGATGAGGTTACCCTACAACAACGCCTTGATGATGCGATTCGTGAATTGAAGGAGGATGGTGTTGTTAGTGAGCTAAGTAAAAAGTGGCTAGGTGATGATTATACGGTAGACTTTTAAAAAATCAGAGAGGATGAAGGAAGTATGGCAAATGACTTTGACATCGTGCTGATAGCAAAAGTACTTCCAATATTACTTCAATATTTACCAGTAACATTTGAAATTTTAGTGTTTTCTATTCTTTTTGGGATGCTGCTTGGTATAGCTATCGCTATACCGAAGCTGCTCCATATCAACGTTTTGAGGCAAATAATAACAGTCTATATTTCGTTTATTCGTGGCACACCGATATTGGTACAATTATTTCTAGTGTTTTATGGTATACCCGCATTATTAAAGATTGTGCATATTGATGTAACTAGAATGGATGCCATGTATTTTGTCATTATCACCTACACCTTAAGTAATGCTGCTGCATTTGCAGAAATTTTTAGAGCCTCCATTTTAACGGTGGACCGAGGGCAAATAGAGGCTGCATATTCAGTTGGCTTAAACGGTAAGCAGGCGTTTGTACGGATTATATTTCCTCAGGCTCTTCGTGTTGCCTTTCCAAATATAGCGAACACAATGATAAGCTCCTTAAAAGACACTTCGCTCGCATTTTCAATTGGGGTCATGGATATGGTCGGGAGAGGAGAGACGCTTATTGCCTCCACGACAAGAGCGCTAGAAATCTATTTAGCACTCTCTATTGTCTATTATGTCATTGTGCTGTTGTTAGAAAAGGTATTAAAGAGCAATGAGCGCTATCTTAATCGCTATATGTCGAAGGAAGCTGTATCTAGCTAGGAGGTAAGAGTTATGACCATAGATTTTGCATTTATTTTCGAAGCTTTTAAAGAAATTAGTAAGGTATTGCCGTTAACCTTATTTATGACAGCTACACCTGTCTTACTGGGTATTCTCATCGGTGTCATTGTTGCCTTTGTTCGAATTCAGCAAACTAAATTTTTTGCACCGTTATTAAATTTTTATGTGTCTTTTTTTAGAGGTACACCTATTATTATGCATATAATGCTCGTTTATTTCGGAGTACCTATTATAGTGGATGTCCTTGCGAAAGCATTAAAGCTAAATATTCAATCAAGCTCGATCCCCATATTATTTTTTGTTTTACTTGCTTTGACATTGAGCGCAGGTGCCTATGCCTCCGAAATCATTCGATCAGGCATTTTAAGTGTACCTAAGGGGCAGCTAGAGGCAGCTTATGCAGTTGGTTTAACATTTTCACAGGCAATGCGTCGGTATATATTACCTCAGGCATTTAGTAAATCTATTCCTAATTTCACCAATGTTTTTATAGGCTTTTTACATGCTACATCGCTTGCTTTTTTTCTTTCAGTGAAAGAATTAACAGGTGTAGCAAATATTGTAGCCTCTATAAATTTGAAATTTTTGGAGGCATTTATCGCTGTCGGCATTATTTATTGGGGTGTTTCAGCCATCGTTGAATGGCTCGCCCATCGCCTTGAAAAAAGAGTAACTTTCTATAATAAGGGAGGCATTTGACGAAATGCCTGTAAATTCGTTTGACAAAAAGAAAGGGGAATAAACAATGACAGTAGTGGAAATAGTGATTGAACAGTTGAAAGAGGAAGACCATGCACGTTATTTAGAGGTTCTTGTAGAGAGTTATTCACAATATGAGAAAGAATACAATAACCCTGAAGATTGGGCTTCATATTTAAGTGCCATTCGTGCATCTGTAGGCAATCCTGATGCAGAAACAATTTTAGTGGCAAAGCGGGGAAATGAGATTTTAGGAGGGCTTCAGCTATTTACGGATTCTGAAAAGGCTTATGGTTTGCCAGAGCTTACTATACATTCTACCATTGTACGTTTACTTGGCGTACACCCTCAGGGTAGGGGATTAGGCATTGCGAAAAAATTATTACATGAAAGCTTTGCCTTCGCACGCGCTCGTCAAGATCAAGCTTTATATTTACATTCGGGCGATATCATGCAGGTTGCCATCAACCTTTATTTATCATTAGGCTTTGTACGTGATGAATCTAAGGATTTTCGTAAAGGAGATACGCTAGTAAAAGGCTTCCGTTATGATTTGTAATAAAGAGTTCAGTTTCGGACAAATACCTCATTTAAAGGATTATTGACTCGGTATTGCTAGACCGCTTTTTCAGAGCCTGAAGTTTTGATTTTAGATGAACCAGAACCCCATTTGGATTTTCAAAAATAAAAACGATGAGCGGATTACTTGTATCCTTTCCCCTAACCATGTGTTTTATCTAGCGCATCAGATGTTAATGATGGCGAAAGATGACAAAGGGAAGGATTAAGGGATATTGTGTAGTATGATTAAAATATAAAAGTTGAAGAGGAAGATGATACCACGTAACAGAGTGTGTCAATTGTTCTAGCAATCTTTAATAAAAAAAACACGATTTCGTCTTCATGACGAGATCGTGTTTTTTGCAAGATTACATAGTGAAAATTTTCCCTGGGTTCATAATATTATGGGGATCAAGTGCTGCTTTTATACTTTTCATAACGGCTAAAGAGGTACCGTGCTCAGTGGCTTGATATTTCATTTTGCCAATGCCAACACCATGCTCGCCCGTACAAGTGCCACCTCGAAGTAAAGCATATTGGACGATTTGCTCATTGAAGCGATCCGCTTTTGCCTGCTCCTCGGCGTCATTTGGATTTAACATTAAAAGTGCATGGAAATTTCCGTCGCCCACATGGCCAACAAGCCCGCCTGCTAACCCAACATGATCAAGCTGTTCACGCGCATATAAAATGGTTTCAGCAAGCACAGAGATTGGTACACAGACATCGGTTGACATAAGCTTCTTACCAGGATAAGCATGAATATAGGCATAGGCCAAAGAATGACGTGCTTCCCAAAGCTTATTACGAGCAGCATTGTCTTGTTCAAATTCAACAGATAGACAGCTAAAATCCTCAAATATTTCTGTAGCAAATGCGATGTCTGCGTGCATACCCGCTTCATTTCCGTGGAATTCTAAAAATAATGTTGGTTTTTCGCTATAGGAAGTATCGTTATAGATATTGGCTTGTTTCATAGAGGCTTCATCGACCAATTCTACTCGACCAATTGAAATACCAGCCTGTAATAAGGTGGTAACGGCACTGACAGCATCGCCAATTGTGTCAAAAACAGCTCGCCCCGCCGTCACAAATTCAGGTATACCATAAACTTTTAACGTTAACTCCGTAAAGCAGCCGAGTGTTCCTTCTGAGCCGACAAATAGGCCATTTAAATGATAACCAGAAGAGGACTTCGCCGCTAAATTGCCCGTATGGATGACAGAGCCGTCTGCAAGGACAACCTCTAAATCACGAACTTGATCACGCATAACTCCGTAACGCACAGCAGTCGTACCACTAGCATTCGTCGCAGCCATGCCACCTAGTGTTGCATCTGCACCTGGATCTACTGTGAATTGTAAACCATGTTTTTTTAACTCCTTATTCAATTGAGAGCGTGTGACGCCAGGCTGAACTTTTACAAGAAGGTCGTCAGGTCGAACTTCTAAAATAGTATTCATTTCAGAGAAATCGATAGAAATACCATGTGCAATGGGAATCGCGTTTCCTTCTAGGCTGGAGCCAACACCGAATGGTACAACTGGTACACGTTGTGCATGCGCAATTTTTAAGATCGCACTGACATCGGCTGTGGAACGGGGAAAGACAACGATATCAGGTAAGCTCATCATATGATGAGATTCATCCTTCCCGTGTAGCTGTCGTACCGTTTCGTTTGTTGACACTTGTTCTTCTAATAAAACCTGTTTGAGTTGATTGACAAGTAATTCTACTGCAACAGTCATTCCAATCCCTCCAAATTTTCTGATAAATAAAACTTTAACACGCATTTATTGGAAATGGAATGCACTGTTCATTAAAAATCAGTTAGCAAATACTTTTTCTAGCTTTTGAACAAATTCATCCTGTTCAGATGGACTGGATTGCTTCCACCATTTTTCAAAAAACACCCCAAGCCCTGGCAGTAAATGCTCTTCTCCACGATTAATGGCATCTTCCACAATATCTTTAAATTCTGCGGCAGATTGACCATGTACATTCGCTGTAATTGCGTCTCTTATTTGGAAATTCAACTATATCGCCTCCTTAGTAGTAATTTGTCCAACTATCGTTTAAATATGTATGAAATACCAAAGAAAATAGATGATTTTTGCCATAACCTAAGGGAATTTTGACTAAATATGACAAGCATTTTATTCATTATGCACAATGTAATGATGAAAATGACTATTCGCTTCAAGTAACGTAACGATCTAAGATGATGTCACCTAGGAATATTGGACTGTGCATAGTCGATAGGAAGAGTAGAATGTCCATTCAAAACGATCAGAATCTCTCATCGACACAATCTTTTGAAGAAATTTTAGAGGCTGTGCAACCAATGATTACTACCATTCTTACACAGCTTCATATTTACAAGGATTTTGATTACTATCGTCATATTGCTTCCATTGCTGTATGGAGGGCATGGCTAAAAGCAGATCCAGCTAAAGGACAGTTTTCCGCTTATCTTTATTCTTGGATAAAAGGAGAGATTTTAAATGAATTATCAAAGGAAAAAAACTATACAGAAAGAATGACAGTTGTTGATGATGAAACACTCAATTATATTCTTAATGAGCTGGAGGAAAGGGATAATCAAAAAAATCCTAGCTCCCTTGAAATCATGTTGTCCCAGTTAAAGCAAATAGAAAGGAAAATATTACTCCTTTATTATGCAGAAGATTACAGTGATCCAGAAATAGCCAATGCGCTAGGTCTATCTGTTGCTGCTATTAAAAAAAGAAGGGTTAGGCTCGTCCAGAGGCTGAAACATCAACTTTTCAGAGTGGAATAAAGCACTAAAAATATCAAAAGTATTCTAATATTGAAATAAAATGAATATTAGCATACTTCACATGGATGCATACAAATTCCGATAAAAGTGTTATGATTTGTAAGAAGTCAAAGAAATATACAATTCAAAATTGATTATTCGATATAGATAGATAAAATTTCCTAGTGAATGTTTATATAGTAGTATGGAGGGTTTGGAGTGGAGAGATGGTTTAATCAGATAGAGAAAAAAGAGATTTGGTACATGGTATTACCATTATTACTTGTCATACCATTATTAAGCTTTAGCAATCAAATATATGGTGTTTTCCAGGGTGGCATGTATCAAGATTTAAAATTGGTGATACAAGTTTTAATCATTGTTTTTACAATGGCAATTGCGATCCAATCCTATTTAGTATTTTCACACTTATTATCCAATCAAACTTTATACATAGGAAACATGTTTTTCATTATTGCCTTACTAGAATTAGCCAGCTTGTTCTTTAGCCAATCTAGTGAATGGAGCTTTTTGGACGAGCCCTTACATATATTGATGCGTTTGTATCTATCCATTGGATTTTTACTAATTATTTTATACCCTAAAAAGCGATTAACCATGAATCATCGGATATTGACATATGGTAGTTCTGTGCTTTTCGTATTAGGAACTGTTTTTCTAGCGTATATATTGCCAAAACATTGGTTCGATTATATTGATAATATGGTACACTTATTTGCTATTATTCTTCAAATTATAACCATTGTTATAGTTAGTAAATATGTAAAAAAATTACCGAAGCGTTCTATGTGGCTAATCAGTGCCGCTATTTCTCTTATTGTAAGTGATGTCTTCTTTATTGTTAGTCAAGATCAAAATGCAATATGGGATTTCTCGGCATTGATCTATCAGTTTTTAGCATTCTATTTTTTCTTAAAGGCGATTTATTACACATCTGTGGAAAAACCATTTCAGCAGCTGTTGAAAATTAAAAAGGATCTTGAACAATCTCAACAGGAACTTCGATTTCAAGCTTATCATGATGACATTACACTGCTGCCAAATGAACATTTATTACTTAAGACGTTAAAAGAAAATTTACATGATAATAAAGCACAAAAGGCTATCATTGCCATAGAAATTGATCGCTTTGCGGCGATTCGTTCTTCCATTGGGATAAGCAACTCTAATAAAATGATGAAGCTTGTAGCAGAGCGTATACAAGCGATTGTACCTCCTCATTATTTTGCCACTAAACTTCGTGAGGAACAATTTGTTATTTATATTAACCATGTAAAGACCATCGAAGAATTATTACAATTTTGCTTAAATCTCAAAAGTGCCATGACAGATCCTTTACAGGTACAATTATTTTCATTGAATGGCAATTTAAATATAGGGATTGCGCTCTATGAGGATAAAGGGACGGGTGAAGAGCTATTAATGCATGCACAGTTAGCGATGCAAGAGGCTAGACAAATACCTCAAAGATTTCTTTTTTACAAGCCCTATATGTCTAAAGGCATTGCAGATCGAATTTTGTTAGAGCAAGACTTACATAATGCGTTAGCCAATAATGAATTTTATTTAGACTATCAACCACAGGTAAACTTAAAAACAGGCACAATTGAATCGGTCGAAGCATTGGTACGGTGGCGTCATCCAACGCGTGGCTTTGTTCCACCTGATGTCTTTATTCCTATTGCTGAAGAATGTGGCCTTATTATCCCGCTAGGTAAGTGGATATTAGAAACCGCATGCACACAAGCAAAAACATGGGAGAAACAAGGTTTACCTCCGATGAAAGTGGCAGTGAATTTATCACTTGGACAATTATTTCAGCAGGATTTAGTAGAAATGGTACTAGAGATTTTACAACGTACCAAATTGGATCCGAAATTTTTACAATTAGAAATTACGGAAAGTATGACGATGAATATTGATCAAATGACGCAGCTATTACATGAGTTAAAGGCATTAGGCATTCAAATTGCTGTAGATGATTTTGGAACAGGCTATTCCTCTCTATCTTATTTAAAGGAATTCCCAATTGATTGTTTAAAAATTGATCGAACTTTTGTGAGAAATGTGCCGCATAATCCAAATGATGAAGCACTTGTTTCCATGATTATTTCAATGGCTAAACATTTACGTTTGAAGGTTGTGGCAGAGGGCATTGAAGAAGTGGAACAGTTATCATTTCTAATAGATGGCGGCTGTGATTATATTCAAGGCTATCTATTCAGTAAGCCCATCTCTCCACAGCAAATAACGGAAACCTATAAAGATTTACACCATCGTGTGGATGAAGTGTTAACACAGCTTCAATATATTGACGATTATATTATTTAAAAAAGAACCTGCTTATTGATATTGAATAAGCAGGTTCTTCATGTTGTTGCAAAAAGATGATGTCAACGGCAGAAAAAGCAACTTTGCAAGGTGAGAGGTTGATTTCCGTTCCGCCAGCGTCCTTTCCAGGGGGCGTCCGAGGAGCCGCTTCACTCACTTCCGTTCGCTCCAGGGTCTCCTCTGTGACGCTAATCCCCTAGGAGTGACGCTGGCTCCACTCCAATCAACAATGCTGCAAAGTGTCTTTACTTTTTTCATACTAGCATAGCAATCAAATAGCCCATTATCTGTATTCTTAGAGGGGATAAACTCTTATTTTCAATGTGGAGAAGTGATGCGTGACAACACCTCTTCATAAAGAGTAATGAACACCTTCACTTTATTTGAAAACCTTTGCTAAACTTTTGT
>NZ_JBHERJ010000025.1:0-32138 GCF_043359455.1 Lysinibacillus sp. PWR01
AGAGCTATTTCACTGATGAAATAGCTCTATTTTTGCTAAATTTGTAAAGGGTTTAACGTAATTTTCAATGAAAAAAAGATTATACTGTAGAAAGAACTAAAAATAGGGGCGGTTACTATGAAAACAGTTGTTGTTTTAGGCGGCGGAATTACAGGACTATGTACAATGCATTATTTACAACGTCAAGTGAAGGAGAATAATTTAGATGTTCGTCTAGTGCTTGTAGAAAAAAATACATATTTAGGAGGCAAATTATATTCAGCACATGAACAAGGCTTCATCATGGAAACAGGTGCTGATTCTATTGTAGCCCGTCATCAAGGCGTTATGGAACTCGTACAGGAGCTTGATTTTGAAGCGGAGCTAGTTTACAACGAAACAGGTATTTCTTATATTTATACGAATAATGAGTTACACGCTATACCAACAGATTCAACATTTGGTATACCGATGAGTTTGGCATCCTTAGAAGAAAGTACACTTATTTCAGAGCAAGGAAAAAAAGCAGCGTTAAAGGATTTAACATTACCAAACAACGGCTTCACAAAGGAAAGTTCAATAGGAGAATTTTTAACTTACTATTTAGGGGAGGAACTGGTGAAAAATCAAATTGCACCAGTACTTGCAGGTGTTTATTCAGGCGATTTACATCAGCTTTCCATTGGCTCTACTTTACCGTATTTAATTGATTATAAGAATAATTATGGAAGTATTATTAAAGGTTTTGATGCGAATCGTGAGCAATTTGTTAAAGCAGCGAACAAAAAATTTATATCCTTTAAAAATGGTTTATCTTCTTTAATTGATCGACTTGAACAAACATTATCAGATGTAGAAATCATCAAGGGCGTTACTACTCTAAATGTTCAAAAACAAGATAAAAACTACACAATTTCCTTAGCTAATGGTGAAAATATTGAGTCAGATTATGTCGTTTTAGCATTACCGAATGATGCTGTTCAAAATCTACTACAGGATGAATCTTTAAACCGCTATTTTGACCAATTTACGACAGCGTCAGCCATTACCATCTATTTAGGCTTTGATGTGCCAGACTCTAGATTGCCAGCAGATGGAACGGGCTATATTGTTTCGCATAATTCGGATGTTACTTGTAATGCAGCAACCTGGACGAGTCGTAAATGGAAGCATACATCGAAAGAACATAAATTACTTGTACGACTCTTTTATAAGAGCATCAATCCAGCCTATGAGCAACTACGTGCCATGACGGATGAAGAATTGGCAGCTGTAGCTTTAGAAGACGTGAGAAAAAGCCTAGGAATTGAGGAACAGCCAACAGTTGTGAATGTAACAAAATGGATTGATCAAATGCCTAAATATGATCTAGCTCATCGTGAAGCGTTACAAGGATTACTACAGGAATTACATGAAAAGTATCCACATTTATCGATTGCTGGGTGCTCATATTTTGGCGTAGGTATCGGCGCTTGCATTCAAAACGGTAAAAAAATTGGTGAAGAGCTTGCGAAGGAACTTGCCAATTTCTAAGGTTTTAAGTGGAAAAAAACTTTGTTATGTGAAATAGTCTTGACTCATTCGTCAGTAAACGATATGATTCTTTTAATTATTTAAAAAATTCATACTTAATTCTTATCAAGAGAAGCAGAGGGACTGGCCCATTGAAGCTTCAGCAACCAACTTTATTGTCAGGTGCTAAATCCAGAAGACCATTGAGTCGAAGATGAGAAGGAACAACAATGATGAATCGTTAAAGCCTTCTTTTTTTATGAAAGAAGGCTTTTTATTATATAGAGACATAGGAAGAGAGGCTAGTTTTATGGGATTGCTTGAAAGGTTAAAAACGCATGTATTGACAGCAGACGGTGCAATAGGCACAGTGCTATATGGCTATGGATTGGAGTATTGCCATGAGGAAATGAATGTTCAGAGACCTGAGTTAATTGAAAAGATTCATAGAGAATATATTGCAGCTGGTGCTGACATCATTCAAACGAATACGTACGGTGCAAATGCCATTAAATTAGCTCGCTATGGATTAGAATCACGGGTCCAACAATTTAATGAAGCGGCTATTACCATTGCAAAACGAGCAGCGGCAGATGGCGGTCAATTTGTCTTAGGGACAATTGGAGGTATTCGAGGAATTCGTAAAAGTGATGCAACATTAGATGAAATATTAGCGACAGTTGAAGAGCAAGCAAATGTTTTACTTGCAGGAAATCCAGACGGCCTTTTACTCGAAACCTATTATGATTTTGAAGAATTAACTGCAACCTTAAAGATGCTACGTGCAAAAACAAATTTACCGATTATTGCACAAGTATCTATGCATGAGCCTGGTGTTTTACAAAATGGAATGTCTTTAAATAATGCCCTGCATGAGCTAGAAACACTCGGTGCAGATATCGTGGGTGTCAATTGTCGACTAGGTCCACATCATACGATTCAAGCATTTGAAGGTGTAGAACTTCCTAACAAGGCATTTATGTCTGCCTATCCGAATGCCTCACTTCTTGACTTAGAAGATGGACGTGTCGTTTATGAATCAGAATCGGATTATTTTGGTCGAGCGGCTGTCGAATTACGTGATCAAGGCGTACGCTTAATAGGGGGCTGCTGTGGTACGACACCGAAACATATTGCAGCAGCAAAGAAGTATTTAGAAGAGTTATCACCGGTTCAGGAGAAGCATGCGAAACCTGAAAAGATTGAGATTGTTCGTGAAGCGGAGCCACCAAAGTATGAGCCTCTTCATGAAAAAGTAAAACGTGAACGCTCTGTCATAGTAGAATTGGATACACCTAGACATTTAGAGATTGATGGGTTCCTTGAAGGAGCAAAGCAACTGTATGATGCAGGTGCAGATGTAGTCATGATGGCAGACAATTCACTGGCCTCTCCACGTATTAGCAATATTGCAATGGGAGCATTGTTAAAGAGTACACATGGTGTACGCCCACTAACACATATTACATGTCGAGACCGTAACTTAATTGGTCTACAATCGCATTTAATGGGATTAAATGCTTTAGGTATTCATGATGTGTTGGCCGTTACAGGTGATCCAACAAAAGTTGGAGATTTCCCAGGTGCGACAAGTGTTTATGATGTATCTTCAATGGAGTTAATCCAATTAATTAAGCAGTTAAATGAAGGGGTTTCTTTCTCAGGCAAGCCACTTCGTAAAAAAGCAAATTTTTCAGTTGCTGCTGCATTTAATCCAAATGTCCGTGTGTTAGATCGTGCTGTGACACGCTTAGAGAAGAAAATTGAGCATGGAGCAGACTACTTCATTTCTCAACCAGTGTACACGAAAGAAAAAATTGTAGAAATTTATGAGGCAACAAAGCATTTACAAGCACCAATTTACATCGGCATTATGCCTGTTACGAGTTATAAAAGTGCTGAGTTTTTACATCATGAAGTGCCAGGTATCAAATTATCCGAAGATGCCTTAGCAAGAATGAAGGCATGTGGGGAAGATAAGGAACGGGCAACATTGGAGGGAATTGCTATTGCCAAAGAATTAGTAGAAGTGGCTGCACAATATTTCAATGGTATTTACCTTATTACACCGTTTTTACGTTATGATGTGACCCTAGAGTTGATGAAATATATAGAGCAATTGGATGAACAGAAAAAAGGAGTAAGTATACATGGCTAAGCACTCGATTGAAGAGCAACTAGAGAAACGTATTTTAATTCTTGATGGCGCAATGGGAACAATGCTACAAAACGAAAATTTATCAGCAGAGGATTTTGGTGGCGAGGAGCTTGATGGCTGTAATGAAAATCTTGTCCTTACTAGACCTGATGTCATTGAGAAAATTCATCACAAATACTTAGAGGCAGGCGCAGATATTATTTGTACAAATACATTTGGTGGGACGCCTCTTGTGTTAAATGAATATGATCTTGGCGCAAAAGCCGAAGAAATTAATAAGCGTGCAGTGGAAATTGCTCGCCAAGCAGTGGATAGTTATTCGACATCGGATTGGCCACGTTTTGTCGCAGGGGCTATGGGACCAACAACAAAAACGTTATCAGTTACAGGTGGTATTACATTTGATGAGCTAGAGGAAAATTTCTTTGTACAGGCAAAGGCATTAATTGAGGCAGGAGCCGACGTTCTGTTATTAGAAACAAGTCAGGATATGCTCAATGTCAAAGCAGGCACCCTAGGCGTAAAGCGTGCTTTTGAGGAAACTGGAAAAGAACTACCAGTCATGATTTCTGGAACAATAGAACCAATGGGTACGACACTTGCAGGGCAAACAATTGATGCCTTTTATATTTCAATCGAGCATATTAAACCATTATCAGTTGGCCTAAACTGTGCGACAGGACCAGAGTTTATGACAGATCATATTCGTTCATTAGCAGAGCTTTCAACAGGCTATATTAGCTGTTACCCGAATGCAGGCTTACCAGATGAAGAAGGTTGTTATCATGAATCACCAGAATCGCTATCGCAAAAATTAAAAGGTTTTGCAGATAAGGGTTGGCTTAATATTGTAGGTGGATGTTGTGGAACGACTCCAGCTCATATTGCAGCCATTCGCGAGGTTTTAAAAGATGAACAACCTCGTCAATTACCTGAAAAAACACATGGTCATGCGGTATCGGGAATCGAACCCTTATTGTATGACGATTCTATGCGTCCGTTATTTATCGGGGAGAGAACAAATGTTATCGGCTCTCGTAAATTTAAGAATTTGATCATTGATGGAAAGTTTGAGGAGGCAGCAGAGATTGCACGTGCACAAGTAAAAAATGGTGCTCATGTAATCGATATTTGTTTAGCCAACCCTGATCGTGATGAATTAGCCGATATGCGTGGATTTATGCAGGAGGTTGTAAAAAAGGTTAAGGTGCCTCTTGTGATTGACTCGACTGATGAAAAGGTTATTGAGGAAGCGTTAAAGTTTTCTCAAGGGAAAGCCATCATTAACTCTATTAATCTTGAGGATGGTGAAGAACGATTTGATGCAGTAATGCCACTCGTGAAGAAGTACGGAGCCTCATTAGTAGTTGGAACCATTGATGAGATAGGAATGGCCGTTGATCGTCATCGCAAGCTGGAAATTGCTGAACGTTCCTATAAACTATTAACTGAGAAATGGGGACTTGCACCGGAGGATATCATTTTTGACCCGTTGATGTTCCCTGTAGGAACTGGGGATGAACAGTATATTGGTTCAGCCCTTGAAACGATTGAAGGCATTCGTCTCATCAAAGAAAAATTGCCGCAGACATTGACGGTACTTGGCGTAAGTAATATCTCATTTGGTTTACCACCAGTTGGCCGTGAAGTACTGAATGCTGTCTATCTCTATCATTGCACACAGGCAGGCTTAGATTATGCCATTGTGAATACAGAGAAACTGGAGCGTTATGCATCCATCCCTGAAGAGGAAATTAAACTTGCAAATGACTTGCTATTTAATACAAATGATGAAACATTAGCTGTGTTTACGGATTTTTATCGTGATAAAAAGAAGGAAAAAACGGAAGCGGATATTCCGAAAACGGTTGAAGGTCGTTTAGCTTACTATATATTAGAAGGTACCAAAGAAGGGCTAATAGAGGATTTAGATGCTGCACGAGAAATCTTTGAGGCACCGCTGGATATTATTAATGGCCCTTTAATGGAGGGCATGGCTGAGGTAGGTCGATTATTTAATGATAATCAGCTCATTGTAGCAGAGGTTTTACAATCAGCAGGTGTAATGAAGGCCGCTGTTGCTCATTTAGAGCAATTCATGGAGAAGGATGAAGAGAGTGCTGGTAAAGGGAAAATGGTACTTGCTACCGTAAAAGGTGATGTCCACGATATTGGGAAAAACCTTGTTGATATTATATTAAGTAATAATGGCTATAAGGTTGTCGATTTGGGCATTAAAGTAACGCCTGCCCAATTGATTGAAGCGATTCGTAAGGAAAAACCAGACTTTATTGGGCTGTCAGGTTTACTAGTGAAATCAGCGCAACAGATGGTCATTACTGCTCAGGATTTTAAAGAGGCGGGGATTGATGTACCTATTTTAGTTGGTGGAGCTGCACTTTCTCGACGTTTTACTGAAACAAAAATTGCAGATGAATATGGCGGTCCTGTTATTTATGCAAAGGATGCCATGCAAGGCTTAGAGCAAGCTAATTTATTAATGGGTGAGGGGACACGTGCAAATTTCTTAGCAGAAATTGAAGAATCCCGTCAAAAACGTTTAGAGGCTGATGAAAAAAGAGCTGCTCGTCCTGCAAAAGAGGTAACAATAAAGCCTGTACGAACAGTAAAGGGAGCGCCAGTATTTTTACCAGCCGATTTACGACGTCATGTAAAAAAAGACTACTCCGTATCGCATTTATATCCTTATGTTAATATGCGTACATTACTGGGACACCATTTAGGCTTGAAAGGGCAAGTTCAGCAATTGCTTGAAGCGGGCGATTCAAGAGCAACAGAGCTAAAGGATTTAGTAGATGATTATTTAAAAAGTGATCTATTAAAGCCATCAGGTTTGTATCAATTTTTCCCTGCTCAAGCAGATGGTGATGATGTCGTTGTGTATGATCCGGCTGATAGTAAGATAGAAATTGAACGTTTTACCTTCCCTCGTCAGCAGGTTGAACCATTTTTATGTCTTGCAGATTTCTTAAAAACAGTAGAGAGCGGTGAAATGGACTATATTGCGCTCATGGTAGTAACAGCAGGTCAGGGAGTTATGGCTAAAGCTCGCCAGTTAAAAGAGGATGGGAAATTCCTTGAAAGCCATGCCTTACAATCGACTGCATTAGAATTAGCAGAGGGCTTTGCTGAACGTATGCATCAGGAAATTCGTGACCAATGGGGCTTCCCTGATGCAACAGATTTCACTATGAGAGATCGTTTTGCAGCAAAATATCAGGGACAACGTTTTTCATTCGGTTATCCTGCATGTCCTAACTTGGAGGATCAAGAAAAACTATTCGGCTTATTAAAACCCGAGGATATTGGCGTTCATCTTACAGAAGGCTTTATGATGGAGCCAGAAGCATCTGTATCTGCAATCGTTTTTGCTCATCCTGATGCTCGCTACTTCAATGTTTAAGGCATAAAATAGGAGGAGATAGATAGTCAATGCCATGACTGTCTATCTCTATTTCATTGCGGATGATGACAATTTGGTTAAGGGAAGTGAGCAGGATGATTCGATTCATGGAAGAAAAAGATATACCTGAGGTTTTGGACATCTATAATGATATTATTTTAACAAGCAAGGCGGTCTATCGATATGAAATACAAACTTTAGATGAAAAAGTACAATGGTTTAAGGAGCAACGAGTATTAGATAATCCTTTGCTTGTATTTGAGGAAAATGGGCTTGTCGCTGGCTTTGCTACCTATAGTCAATTCCGTCCTTATCCAGGTTATCAATATACAATGGAGCATTCCGTCTATGTGCATAAAGAGCATTATCAAAAGGGGATTGCTACAAAGCTTATGCACAAGCTGATAGCGATTGCTGAAGAAAATGGTGTGAAAACGCTTGTCGCTGGCATTGATGGAGAAAACATTGGTAGTATTAAAGCACATGAAAAATTAGGCTTTGAATATGCCGGAACAATCAAAAATGCAGGCTATAAGTTTGAGCAATGGCTAGACCTTGTGTTCTACCAACTGCATTTGACTGGACCGAAATCATAAAAGGATATGACAAATGTCATATCCTTTTTGTGATGTTTGCGTCTGTTGCTGACTTGTACTCTTGTTTTATGATGAGGTCATAAGAAAAAAAGAAACGAGGGAGTAAAAGATGGCAACTATTAAAGAAAAAACAAAAAAGTTACGCCAAGATGTAGCGCCATTTGCTAAATCAGATACGCGTAAAAGTGTTTTTCAGATTATAAATACAATTGTTCCGTTAATTGCATTATGGGTGGCTGGTTACTTGTTAGTGGATGTATCACCTTGGCTAACAGTTGGCTTAAGTGCCATTTCAGCAGGTTTTGTCGTACGAACTTTTATTATTTTTCACGATTGTACACACGGGTCATTTTTCAAAAGTAAAAAGGCAAACGACTGGGTTGGATTTTTTACTGGGGTGCTAACATCATTCCCCTATGAAAAATGGAAACGTGAGCATACAATTCACCATGCAACAAGCTCAAACTTAGACAAGCGTGGTATTGGTGATATTGATATGATGACAGTGGAAGAATATATGCAAGCCTCAAAAGGTCAACGTCTATGGTATCGCTTTTATCGTAATCCATTTGTGATGTTTGGTTTAGGCCCACTTTATATGGTACTTGTTTTAAATCGCTTTAATCGTAAGGATGCTAAGAAGAAGGAGCGTTTAAACACAATTTTAACGAATATCGTCATGGTCGGAATTTGTGCAGCTTTAATTTTCTTCATGGGCTGGCAAGCGTTTTTATTAGTGCAAGGCGTTACTTTATTTATTGCTGGTTCTTTAGGAATTTGGTTATTTTACATTCAGCACACATATGAAGATTCTTACTTTGAACATGATTCTGAGTGGGATTATGTTAAAGCCGCAGTAGAAGGTAGCTCATATTATAAATTGCCAAAAATTTTACAATGGGTAACAGGGAATATTGGTTTCCATCATGTTCACCATTTAGCCCCTCGTGTACCTAACTATAATCTTGAAAAGGCACACAATGAAACACCGCCATTACACATGGCAACAACGATTACTTTACGTACAAGTTTAGAATCACTACGTTACAAGTTATATGATGAAGAACAAGGTAAATTTGTTACGTTTAAAGAGGTAAATGAAATTATAAAACGCAAAGCAAGAGGCAGTATTGCCGCTTAGTTGATAACAGCCATCTCTGCAAGAGAGATGGCTGTTTTATGTAAAGAGAAGAATATGGGTCAAAGCATGTACAGGCATAAATTTAATTTTCTTGTTATAATAAGGGAAAAGTAGGAAAGAGCGTGAGATTATGTTGAGGAAATGGCATAGTATTATTCCGAATAGTCCGATGCTCAGTGTATATTTGTGGATAATTTTTTGTTTCCTACCGTTTTTCTTCATTTTTAGGAAATCATCTTATATCGAAATATCGATAGGCATTACATTTTTAATGCTCTATTTTATCTTCTATCGATTTGCCATGAATTCGAAAAGCGGTTTAGTTTATATGTGGATTAGCTTTGAAATGGTCATAAACATTATTATGACCATCTTGTATGGCTATGTCTATTTGTCCATTTTTACAGCATTTTTTATTGGGAATATCCGAAGACCCGTCGGCTTTTATATTATGTATGGTCTACATATTGGCTTTACAGTTATTTCAACTGGTGCTGGATTCTTTGTAGAGCTCAACCTATTTTTATCGCAGTTGCCTTTCGTTGTATTAACTATTTTAGCTGTTGTCCTTTTACCGCTAACGCTTTATTCCAAAAATAAACGTGAAAATTTAGAGGGACAGTTAGAAACAGCCAATGAACGTATTGCTGAGTTAATTGTTTTTGAAGAACGACAAAGAATAGCTCGAGATTTGCATGATACATTAGGACAAAAATTGTCCATGATTGGTTTGAAGAGTGATCTAGCTTCTAGGCTGATTGAACGAAATCCCCAGCAGGCCTTGATTGAGATTAAGGATATACGCCAGACGGCTAGTATTGCTTTAAAAGAGGTTCGGGAATTAGTTTCAGATATGCGCACGGCAAAATTTGAAGATGAGATCATGCGTATTTCACAAATACTAAAGGCAGCTGAAATGGAGTTTGTCTTTGAGGGGGATAAAAACGCACTGCAAGTTCCACCACTTGTAGAGAATGTTTTATCTATGTGCTTAAAAGAGGCGGTTAATAATGTTGTCAAACATAGTGGAGCAACAAAATGTGAAATTGCCTTCCATCAAAATTTTAAAGAAGTTTACTTAGTAGTGCGAGATAACGGACAGGGCATTACGAAAAAACAAGCCTGGAGAACTGGTAATGGATTGAAAGGAATGCGGGAACGTTTAGAGTTTATTAATGGGTCCTTCAAAATTGAAAGTGTTGAGGGCACCACATTAACGGTAACTATCCCAGTAGCTATTACGCATCAGAATGTCAAAGACAATCTGAAGAATATATAGAAAAGAGGATTGTGACATGATACGAATTGTGATTGCTGAAGATCAGGGGATGCTATTAGGCGCGCTTCGCTCTTTACTTAGTATGGAGGAGGATATGGAGGTTGTTGGCTTAGCAAAAAATGGTGAGGAAGCATTGATGCTTGTGGAAGAGCATCAGCCTGATATTTGTATTATGGATATTGAAATGCCAGTGAAAACGGGACTAGATGCAGCAGAAGAAATGCATAGCACTGGCTCAGGTTGTAAAGTCATTATTTTAACTACATTTGCTAGACCTGGTTATTTCGAACGTGCTAGAAAAGCGAGTGTCAGAGGCTATTTATTAAAGGATAGCCCTATAGAGGAGTTAGTGAGCGCAATCCGTACAATCATGGACGGTAAACGCATTTATGCGCCAGAGCTCGTTGATTTTGTCTATGAAGATGATAGTGAAAATCCTTTAACGGAGCGAGAGAGTCAAGTTCTGACACTTGTAGCAGAGGGCAAGACGACAAAGGAAATTGCTGCTGAGCTGTTTTTGTCTGCTGGCACAGTTCGTAACTATATTTCGACGATTTTAGAAAAACTAAACGTCGGCAATCGAATTGAGGCCATTGCACGCTTTAAAGAAAAAGGATGGAATAAATAAAATGAGAACCTTTTTGCATCATAAGCAAAAAGGTTCTCTTTTTTTTACTTATTACGTTTAGTTAAACGGCCAAGAACGAATGCACCTGCTGCTACTGCAAGAAAAGTATTCGTTTTTTTCGTAAATACTTGTTTTGTGACAAGATTAAGGTTTTGAGGACGCTCAGCTAAACGGCGCATGAAATAGCCGTACCAATCTTCACCGAATGGAACGTACACACAGAAGTTATAGCCCTCTTTTGCAAGTTCTTTTTGCATATCTGTACGGAAACCATATAGCATTTGGAATTCAAATTTATCAAGCGGAATATTATGATCAGCTACAAAGCGTTTTACGTGCGCAATAATATTGTGATCGTGAGTTGCGATTGATGTAAATTTACCATTTAGTAGGTGATATTCAATCAACTCAATAAAGTTTAAATCAATATCTAATTTGTCTTGATAGGCTACTTCAACTGGCTCTTTATAAGCACCTTTTACGATACGTAAACGGTAGTTCTTAAATTTTTCAATATCATCTTTTGCACGGTAAAAGTATGATTGGATGACTGTACCAACATTATTAAATGTTTTCGATAATTCTTCCACCATATCGAAGGAAGTTTGTAGACGTCCATAGTCTTCCATATCAAAGTTAACAAAGATATCGTATGAAGCGGCTTTTTCTACAATCTCATACAGATTGTCATAACAAAAATCAACATCAATATCTAAGCCTAATTGAGATGGCTTTAATGAAATATGTGCCGCTACACCATTTTCGTGAATAGCTTCGATCACAGTAAGGATTTTTTCTTTAGCAGCAGTCGCTTCTTCTTTACTTGAAACAAATTCACCTAGGTTATCTACTGTACAAGAAATATTATGTGCATTTAGTTCTTTGATGCTTGCAATTGTTTCTTCGATATTTGTACCAGCTACTACACTTTGTGCTCCTAATTTTAGGCCATATTTCTTTGCAGCACTATTTAATAGTTGGTTCTCAGATAAGTGGATGAAAAAATCGCGTAATAACATGGTCATTCTCCTAACTGCATTTTCTTTTTAGTATAACATAAATTTTTTAAACTATATTATATTCAGCCTAACAATTATTTCATTTCGAGTAATTGCATACGTTCATTAAATAGTGCAGGATAACTTAAAAAGCCAATCATAACGCTGGATAATGTTGCAGTAGTTAAGAGAGCAAAGATAATTAAAAGTTGAAATTGGACTGCATGAATAGGGTCGGCTCCCCCAATAATTTGACCACTCATCATACCTGGTAACTGTACTAGCCCGATTGTTTTTTGACTCTCAATCGTAGGAATCATACTAGCTTTTATGGCATTAATTAATTGGCGATGAATAGCCTGTTTTGGTGTGCCACCCAGGGATAGTATTAGTTCCATTTGATACTTATGGTTAATAATTTCAGCTGTAAAACGATTTAAGAATAAAATGGATAGCACCATGGAATTACCAATTAGCATCCCGCTAATGGGAATGATATACTGAGCGGTTGCTGGAACAATATGAAAGCCTAGCAAAACACCTTGTGTAATTATTTCTATCATGACAAGAGTCAGTGCTATCTTCCAGGTGATTCCTTTAATACCTGCTCCTTTTTTTCGTGCATTTAACGTGGCTACGATAATCATTAGTGCTACCATCAGTAAAATATAGCTATAACTATTTGCATCAAACACAAATTTTAATATATAGCCGACAGCAAGCAATTGAATGATGGAGCGTAATGTTGCAATAAGCGTATCTTTTTCAAGGTCTAATTTTAATATTTTGGATAATAGTAAAGGGATACAAACAAAAATTAATGTCAGGGATAAGGCTGTATATGTCATTTGTTTACCCCCTGTACAAACTCGGCAACACGTGGATTTGTTGGTGCATCGAGTAATGAACTTTTACCAGTTTCAACGAGCTCCCCATTCATCATAACCCATGTATAGTGACCAATCGTTAGCGCTTGTTGCAAATTATGGGTAATCCAAATCATGGTAACATTGTATTTTTTGTTAATGGTGACAATCAATTTTTCAATATCCTGTACGGATTGACGATCCAAGGCAGACGTTATTTCGTCTAATAATAAAATAGAGGATTTATTGATAAGTGTTCGAGCGATGGATACCTTTTGACGTTGTCCGCCTGATAGATCATTTGTAGATTGATGCAGGAAGCTTTCGTTTAACCCAACGTCCTCTAAATATTGAATAGCCTCCTGCTGCAAAAGTTTTTGTCCTTGCAGTGTACGGGGAAGTGCAAGATTCTCTAACACTGTACCTGCTATCATAGGAGCTGCCTGTAAAGCAATACCAACATGCCTTCTTAAAGCTGTTGGATCATATGTAGAAATAGGTTGATTATCGACGAGTATATGCCCATTTGATGGTGAGAGAAGGCCATTACATAATTTAAGTAATGTTGTTTTACCAGCGCCAGAGGGGCCAACGAGAGTGGTGATTTGCCCTTTCGGAAATGACCCAGTAATTGACTTTAATATCATTTTGTCATTTACTGAAAAATGAACTTGTTGAAAGTGAATGGCAGGTTCATATAACATATTCATCTATTGAAACTCCTTTACTTTAGTCAGTAAAATAACTGTAGCATGAAATGACTGGAAGATGGTGTTGAAATAAAAGAAAGAAGGGGATTTGGGAATGGAAATATTGTATTTCGATACATTAACATATGAACAAGGCGATATGTATGTTGTGGCTTCAGACAAAGGACTTGTTTATATAGGTACACCAAATGCACCATTCGATGAAGTAAAGGAGTGGGCTATAAAACCATTTAAAGGATATTGTTTTGAAGAGAATTCAGAAAAGTTGCTCCCATATAAAGAGCAGTTAACAGCCTATTTTAAGAAGGAACTTATTGAATTTAATCTTCCAATCCATGTGAAAGGGACAGCATTTCAATTAGCAGTGTGGGATGCATTAAAAGAATTACCCTATGGTACAACAACAACTTATGGAAATATTGCTCAACGCATTGGTAATCCCAAAGCGGTTCGAGCGGTGGGGACTGCTATTGGAGCAAACCCAATCCTGGCAATTATTCCATGTCATCGGGTTATTGGCAAAAATGGTCAATTAACAGGCTTCAGAAGCGGCTTAGCTATGAAACAATTTTTACTTGAGTTAGAGAAGGAATAGAACGAGTGAAGCGGTAAATGTTAGTCTCTTGCGAAATAATGGAAAGAGCGCTTTTTCTATGGATTGGATCACTTCAAACAAAGTAACCTTCTTTCTCTGTAAACGAACAGTTTCACATGTAGGAGTGCACCAAAAGAAATCTGCCCCATTATCCAGAGATAAAGGAGCAGATGAACTAGCTATACATGTTGTTCTTCTTGAACATTGTTCTGCGTTTTACCGAAATGTGTTAAACGATGAGCGAAGGTTTCGCCTCGTACAGCGGAGCTTTTGAAAATATCTTGGTATTCGTAGGCAGGCGTTCCGTGTTCCATTACATCTAATCCAGCAATTTCTTCTTCAGCTGTTACTCGTAATGGGACAAATGCTTTGATGATCAATAAACCTGCAGCTACAGATACACTAACCCAAGCAATAGTTGCAATAACGCCGATTGCTTGAATACTTAATAGACCAAAACCCCCACCATAAAATAAGCCTTGCCCACCAATATCAAATAGGCCAACTGCCAGTGTTCCCCAAATACCACAAATACCATGAACAGCAATTGCTCCAACAGGATCATCAACTTTTAGCTTCCACTCTAGGAAGCGTACACCTTCCACAAGTAAAGGGGCAGCAATTAAACCAATGATAAGTGAGCCAAAAATGCTGACATTCGCTGCACCAGCAGTAATCCCTACAAGCCCAGCTAATGCACCATTTAATGTAAGAGAGCCATCGATATGTCCGTATCGAAATTTTGTATAGAAAGCAGTGGCAACGACACCAGCTGCAGCTGCAAAAAACGTATTAGCAATAACACTAGGAACTAGCTCTGGATCAGCAGCTAATGTAGAAGCGCCATTGAAGCCGAACCAACCAAACCAAAGTAAAAATACGCCTAATGCACCTAATGGAATGCTGTGTCCTGTAATAACATTTACTCGACCATTTTCATATTTGCCTAGTCGAGGTCCAACCATAACTGCTGCGACAAATGCTGCAACAGCCCCTGTTAAGTGGACAACTGTCGAGCCAGCAAAATCAACAAAACCTAAATCTGTTAACCAACCTTGACCACTCCAAACCCAGTGGCCTACTACAGGATAAACAACTAAAGACATAAGTATAATAACTCCAACATAAGCGAAAATATTAGTACGTTCTGCAACAGCCCCCGATAAAATAGTTGCACCAGTTGCAGCAAACATCGTTTGGAAGATAAAGAAAGAAAGATCATCTACTCCTTTTAAAGCAAAGCCACTTGTGCCGAAAATGCCACCTACTGAGTCTCCGAACATAATGGCATAGCCACATAAAAAATAGACGATCCCACCAAGAGAAATGGTAAGAAAATTCTTCATGATGATATTGACTGCATTTTTTGAGCGGGTAAATCCAGCCTCAACCATAGCAAAACCTGCATGCATAAAGAATACTAAAATAGTGCCAAGCATCACCCAAATTAAATTAACAGATAATAGTACCTCATCCATCTATATCGCCCCCTTTATTCTACTGCAATCGATCCGACTTCTTTTGTTCGGATACGAATTGCTTGTTCTACTGGATAAATGAAAATCTTCCCGTCCCCAACTTTACCGGTTGCTGCTTCACGCAATAAAATCTCTACAATGGCATCAACTTTGCCATCGTCTACAATCATTTCTAATTTTAATTTAGGTAAAAATTCAATTTCATACGTATTGCCGCGGAAGAGTCCTGTTCGACCTAGCTGACGACCACAACCAGCGATTTCAGAAACGCTTAACCCTGCAATTCCTTCCTGTGCAAGACCATCCCGAACAGCTCCAAAAACTTCAGGACGAATGATTGCTTCAATTTTTTTCATGAGTACCAGCTCCTTGCGTAAATTTAATTTACATGTTAAAACGGTATTAAAAACAGTGCAATTGTTTTTTTGAATTCTATGTAAGGTTAGTTTACATAGAATATTTCTAGTCTCGAAGTATTTTAGAAAAAAGGTTTTTATAAAGGGAATGAAAGCGGTACTAAAATTTGTGTCTAAAATGTGTACGGTTCTAAATTTTCTGACTATTTATGTTAGAAAACCTAACATCTACAAGAGGGAATGTAATACGCAAGAATTTGGGTATATAGTGTATACTAGGACTAATTATCAAAGCGGAAGAAGGGGTTTCTTTTGAGATCGAACTATGCAGATGATAGCTTAGCGCTACACACAGACTTATATCAAATCAATATGGCAGAATCCTACTGGGCGGATGGCATACATAATAAAAAAGCGGTTTTTGAATTGTATTTTAGAAAATTACCTTTTGGTAATGGCTATGCCATATTTGCTGGGTTAGAGCGAATGCTTGATTATCTACGTGATTTTCATTTTAGTGAATCGGATATTGCGTATTTACGTGATGAAGTAGGTTATAAAGATGACTTTATCCAGTATTTAAAGAACATCCGATTTACTGGAGAAATGTATTCCATGGTAGAAGGGGAACTGGTTTTCGCTAATGAACCAATCGTCCGAATTGAAGCTCCATTAGTAGAGGCGCAGCTAATTGAAACAGCCTTACTTAATATTGTTAACTATCAAACATTAATTGCTACAAAGGCTAGCCGTATCAAGCAAATTATTAAAAATGAAGTGGCGATGGAATTTGGTACAAGGCGTGCACAAGAGATGGATGCTGCTATTTGGGGAACACGTGCCGCGTTTATCGGTGGTTTTGCTTCCACAAGTAATGTTCGAGCAGGTAAACTTTTTAAAATTCCTGTCTCTGGTACACATGCCCATGCATTAGTACAAGCTTATAAAAATGATTACGATGCATTCCATGCTTATGCAAAACGTCATCGCGATTGTGTGTTTTTGGTAGATACTTATAATACATTGAAATCAGGGGTGCCAACTGCAATTAAAGTAGCTAAAGAGCTAGGAGACAAAATTAACTTTATTGGCATACGCTTAGATAGCGGCGATATTGCTTTCTTATCAAAAGAAGCTCGTCGTATGTTGGATGCTGCAGGCTTCCATGATGCCAAAATCATTGTCTCAAACGATTTAGATGAATACACCATCTTAAATTTAAAAGCTCAAGGAGCAAAAGTGGATGTTTGGGGAATTGGTACAAAGCTTATTACAGCTTACGACCAGCCTGCGTTAGGTGCAGTATATAAAATGGTGGCTATCGAGAATAGCGAAGGGCAACTTGAAGATACAATAAAAATCTCAGCTAATGCGGAAAAGGTATCAACGCCAGGCTTGAAAAATGTCTATCGTATTATCGATAAAAAGAATGGAAAGGCAGAAGGAGACTACATCACAATGCACGATGAAAATCCTCAAGCTGAGGAACGTATCAAAATGTTCCATCCGATTCATACGTTTGTCTCAAAGTTTGTCACAAATTTTGAAGCAAAAAATTTACATCAGCATGTTATTAAAAATGGAGCGATCAATTATCAAAACCCTACATTAGAGGAAATGCGTGATTACGCGGCGGAGAATTTAGAGCTGTTGTGGGATGAATATAAGCGTGCGATGAATCCTGAAGAATATCCGGTCGATCTCAGTCAAAAATGCTGGGATAATAAGATGCGTAATATTGAAGAAGTGCATGCGATGGTTAAACGAATGTAAAAAGGAGTGACGGGTGCAATGACTTTACAGCAACAAATTATTGAGGAATTACGCGTACTGCCTAACATTGATGTACAGAGGGAAATACGTAAATCAATTGATTTTTTAAAGGAATATGCAAAACGCTATAGTTTTGTAAAAGGTTTTGTTCTTGGTATTTCTGGTGGTCAAGATTCAACATTAACAGGAAAACTAGCGCAGTTGGCTATTGATGAATTAAATGCAGAAGAGGGAGAAATGAAGTATTCGTTTTTCGCTGTACGATTACCATATGGCGTACAAGCTGATGAACAGGATTGCCAAGATGCCATTGATTATATAAAGCCAACGAAGGTTTATACAGTAAATATAAAAGACGCAGTGGATGCTAGTGTGAGAGCTCTAACAAATGCGGGGGTTGAGCTGAATGACTTTGTGAAAGGGAATGAAAAGGCTCGTGAGCGTATGAAGGTCCAATATTCAATTGCTGCAATGAATGGAGCGGTTGTATTAGGAACAGATCATGCTGCGGAAGCTATTACAGGCTTCTATACAAAGTTCGGGGATGGTGGAGCAGACTTAATGCCAATCTTTCGTTTAAATAAACGACAAGGAAAGCAATTGTTAGCAGAACTTCAATGCCCTGAGCATCTTTATAAAAAGGTGCCTACAGCAGACTTAGAAGAAGATCGTCCCTCATTGCCAGACGAAGTGGCGCTAGGTGTGTCGTATGATCAAATAGATGATTATTTAGAGGGGAAAGAAATTCCAGAAGAACCTCGCCAAAGATTAGAAGGGTATTATTTGCGTTCCCAACATAAACGTCATATGCCAATTACAATATTTGATGATTTTTGGAAGTAAGATGAGCGAAAAGGGTTATAAAGAAAGTGGTTTCACTTTTAAAAATAGCTCTTTTCGCTCTTTTTTTATGTATTATGGTTCTATGTTGTTAATTGTCGGCATATAATGTCGATATAATTACCTATAAGGATAATAAAATGTAGGGGAGGGTAACTTTTTATGAGGACTTCTAGAGTGAGTGCAACGACAAGTAGTGTTTTTCGGCAGGAACAACAGTATTTACATGCTGGTGATCTCAGCCATAACTTTGGGCAAAATCCACAAAAGCAATTTCGGAATAGATTACAAAAAAATAAAGAGAAGACGTACAATTCAACAACTATTTCTGTTAATTCACAACAGCAGCAACCGATTACACCTATCCATATAGATAGCGCTAGTGATTTGGAAATTCGCCGTGAATTAAATGAGACGGCATTAAAGCTCAGTCGTTTAAACAAACAAAAGAAGCGTCTCAATAGTTACCGTTCTTCCATATAAGCCAAACTCTCCACATCAGTGTGGAGAGTTTTTATTTTTGAGGGGAAGTAAATGAAAGTACTAAATTCAAAATATTTGAAGTGAAGATGTTCATGGAATGTTCAAGGTAATTTTTCCATTTCTTCACAGCGATTTTTAACTAATTTCACAACTAATCTGTAATGTAGGATATGGCAACAAAAAACTAAACTTGGAGGATAAAGTTGTGAAAAAATTATGGTTACCTGCACTAATATTATTATTTGTACTTGCAGCTTGTGGTAGCGAAAAAAAACAGGTAGAAGAAACGGAAATTGAGCAAGAAGTTACGAAAAATGAATCAGAAACCGTGCAAGTTGCTTCATTAGTAGATACACGGTTACAAGAGCCAGAAGAAGAGACAACTTGTGAAATGTGTAATATGAAAGTTTATATGAAAGACCATGATATGGGTGTATTTTCAGCACAGGCAATAAAAGAAGATGGAACAATCGCTTTTTATGACGATATTGGCTGTTTATTAAATGCAGAGGTTGCTAATGAAGAAAAAAACGAAAAATTTGTACGTGATTTTGTGTCGAAAGATTGGGCAAAGATTGAAGATGTAACAATTATAAAAACAGAGCTGAAATCTCCGATGAACTGGGGCTATATTTATTTCGTGGACAAGGCTGAAGCAGATAAATATATGCAAGAAAATTCGAAAGCTTATGTGGAGGAACTACAAAAAATTAAAGATGATGCATTGGAGAGACGTAAGAAAATGATGCAAAAAAAGGCTGAGGATGAAAAAGATGCATCCGGTTCTATGCATTCGAATGAGATGAATCAAGAAGGGCACGGTCATTAAATCATAGACTAGGGGAAATCCTCTAGTCTTTTCTTGCTGAATGAGGAGGTGGAAAGTGATGAAACAAATAGGCTTACTCTTTTTGTTTTTTCTATTTACCAGTCAAACGGCGTATGCAGAATTTGATATTCAATATGCTATCGATCAAGCAAAAGCTGGAGATAGTATTCATATTCCTGCTGGTCGTTACCAAGGGAATTTCGTTGTGAAGAAACCGATCAAACTGTACGGACAAAAAGGGACTGAGCTTTATGCCCAAAATGATGAACCTGCATTAAAAATTGAACATGCAACGAATGTTTCCATAGAAAATATAAGAATAACAGCAAAAAATAAAGGAATTGTTGCTAATGAGGCGGATAATTTAGAGCTAAGAGCTATTGAACTAAAAGATATCCGAGTTGGTATATATCTTCAACAATCAAGGCATATTCGAATTTTAGAAAATAGGATCATTGGAAATGAATCTCACTTTGCTGAAAAAGGAAATGGAATTGCGATTTTTAAAAGTGAAGATGTCGTGATCGATCAAAATACGATCGAACAAGTCCAGGATGGTATATATGTTGAAGAAGGGACGCGAATAGATGTACAGCGAAACAAGGTAACAAATAGCCGTTATGGAACACATTTTATGTATTCAAGTAATGTGAAGGTGTTGTTCAATACATATTTACAGAATGTTACAGGTCTTATGGTGATGATGACTACTAATTTAGAAATAAGTAGTAATACAATTAGTGCTCATAATGGCTTCAATAGTTATGGACTTATGATGTATGACACACAGGAGGCAATGGTAAGAGAAAATAGCTTTCTACATAATCGTGTAGGGGTAGCGTTGCAGAAGAGTTCAGTGATTCAAATACAAGAAAATCGCTTTCAGATGAATCAAACTGCATTAGAAGGTACAAAAGTCGATGAGCGTTCGATCATTATGGATAATCAGTTTACAGGCAATATATTAACAGCAAGGTCAGACAATCGGGGGTTACGTTTAATTCATAATTTTTATGATGATTATACAGGGCTAGATGTTACAGGTGATGGTTTTGGAGATGTTCCATATGTGGCTGTGTCAAGTTTTGGACAATGGATGGTGAGACAGCCGGTTTATCAATTTTTTGTGGCATCACCAAGCGTTGTTATCCTGACGTCACTAGATCAACAGATTAATAAAACAGAACGAAATCTACTGGTAGATAATGAACCAAAATTACTGAGCAATATGAAAGAGATAGAGTTTTCATTAAATATCTTACAATTAGTGATTGGTTTTATCGTGTTTATGGGAAGTTTATGGCTTTGGAAAAGGGGGATACGAGTGTGACTAGATGGATAATGATAGTAATTATATGTGGCGTTATTTTAGGAGGCTGTGGTGAAAAAGCATACCATCCACGTGAAATCAATAGTGAAACAGATGTTTGTAAAGTTTGTAATATGAGTATTGTTCATAATGAATACGCAGGGCAAATTGTTTTGAAAAATGGAGACTATGAGACTTTTGATGATATTGGATGCTTAATGGATTACATTGAGCTAAATGGCGATGGTGAAGTGGGAGCAGCCTATATTAAAAATAAAGCAACGAATGAATGGATTGACGTTTATAAAGCGATTTATGTGTACAACAAAAATTATTGGACGCCGATGAACTATGGTGTTATTGCATTTGCTACAAAAGACGAAGCCAAAGAATGGATGAATGATGAAGAAGAAGGTCAACTATTTGCCTATCGTGATTTGCTGACATTGAATTGGGGGATTCATGAGTGATGTTTGTAAAAATAGAGCTGAAGCAGATTTTAAGAAGTCGATGGATGCAACTAGTAGCCTTTCTGTTTACGTTTGTTTTCGTTGCCATAGTCGTCATTCAACAAATGGCTTTACCAGATATTGAAGGCTTTACACGTCAAACTGCATCATTTTTAAGTGTGTTATTATTTCTGCTGCCGCTATTTATCCTCACCATTGGTAGTATGAGTATAGCTGGTGATATAGAATCAGGTTGGTTATCGTTATTAAAAACATACCCTATGAAGCGGAAGCAATATATTACAGGCAAATATGTAGCTACGGTACTTGCGTTTTTATTAGTAATAGTAGTGGCATTTGGTTTTGTATTAACCGTAGGTGGGTTACTAGGTGGGGTACGGTTACCAATTGTTTTAGTTATTCTTACGCTATTATGTATTATTATCTTTGTGTCTTTAGGAATCTTGCTAGGGGTATTTGCAAAAACAAGATTATTTGCACTTGCATTATCACTTGTAGTATGGTCCTTTCTTTTATTGCTCATTTCTTATGCTTTAATGGCGATAGGTGCAGTTGTTTCAGGGCATCTTTTACAAAAGCTCATCATCATAACGATACATATTAATCCAGTAGAATGGCTGCGCTTCGGCTATTTTATATTTAGTAATCAAGCTAGTGTGCTTGGTCCAGCCTTTTATGATGTAACGAGGTTTTACTTATCACCGCTTGGTCAGGTGGTGTATGGAATAATAACAATACTCTGGATTGTACTACCGTTAATGCTTGCTACGAAGCTGTTAAAGGAGGGGGAGCGGCGATGATTCTGTTAGAGGGAAAAAATGTAGCTAAGGTTTATGAAAATGATAGAGGATTAAAAGAAGCCTCCTTTCAGCTGCAAGCTGGTCGAATTCTTGCATTGGTTGGAGGAAACGGGGCTGGAAAGAGTACTTTGATTCGTTTGTTAACGGGTCAAGAGAAACAGCAATCTGGTGAAATAATATGGCATCAACCACAAACAATCCGTTTTATGCCTGATGATGTAAACTTTCCAATTATGCTAACTGCAGCTGAAATATTAGAGCTGTTGGCATCTTTAAAACAAGTAGATAAATATGAGCAAGAGAATGTACTGAAGCGTGTTTCCTTGTGGGATGTTCGGAAGCAAAGAGCTAAACACTTTTCCAAAGGGATGCTCCAACGGCTAAACCTAGCCCAGAGCTTACTTGGTAACGGGTCATTGTTAATTTTAGATGAGCCAACGAATGGTCTAGATCCCTTTTGGATAGCACAGTTGAAAAACATGATGTTGGAGGAGAAGAAAAAAGGCAATACCGTTATCTTCTCTACTCATTTGCTATCTTTTGCTGAAGAAATAGCAGATGATGTATTAGTTTTACATGAAGGTGAAATTATCATTTCTGGGGCGATATCTGAAATTTTCTTGCAAGAAAATTCTACATCTTTAGAAGAAATATGGTTAAAAAGATTGAATTTGTAACATTCTAATGGTTAATGACGTTATATAATAAGGATTAGGCTTGTTTGGATGTTATCAAACAAGCCTTTTTTATGAATGTTCGTAGGAAGTAGAAGTTTCAGATAATTGTTTTACAAGACAGATTTCGCTATGCTTAGATTAAGTTTGCTTGCAATTCACACAATTGCTTGATGGAATGGGAGGCTTTTCGATTAATGAATGCTCAAATACAGAATGTTTTAGAAAATATAGAAAAGGTAATGATTGGTAAAAGAGAAGTTGCTGAGCTCAGTATTGTCGCATTATTAGCAAGGGGACATGTTTTATTGGAGGATGTACCTGGAGTAGGAAAGACAATGATGGTGCGAGCACTTGCAAAATCGTTTGATGCACAATTTAAGCGTATTCAATTTACGCCAGATCTATTGCCATCAGATGTAGTCGGTATTTCTATTTATAATCCCAAAACAATGGAGTTTGAATTTCGTCCAGGGCCAATCATGGGGGATGTTGTATTAGCCGATGAAATTAACCGAACGTCACCGAAAACTCAATCAGCGTTGTTAGAGGGGATGGAAGAGGCTTCTGTTACAATTGATGGGAAAACGCTGATGATCAATCAGCCATTTTTTGTGATGGCTACACAAAACCCGATTGAACATGAAGGTACCTATCCTTTACCTGAAGCACAACTAGATCGATTTCTCTTAAAGATAAAAATGGGCTATCCATCTAGGGGGCAAGAGGTTGAAATTTTACGAAGAGCTGAGAATGGTAAAGCCATTGAAAAAATCGAAGCAGTATTATCGGTAGCTCAATTAATCGAATTACAGGAACTTGTTCAAGGTGTGTATGTAGAAGATTCTGTTAAAAATTATATGGTGGAGCTTGCTACCCTAACAAGAGAAAATAATTATGTCTATTTAGGTGTGAGTCCACGTGCCACAATAGCGCTAATGAAAGCTTCTCAAGCTTACGCATTTTTAAAAGGACGAAGCTATGTTACCCCTGATGATGTTCAATATTTAGTGCCATTTGTTTTTAATCATCGTTTAGTTTTAAAACCAGATGCACGCTATGATAACGTGACAGCAGACGAAATTATCCAGCGGATCATTGCTAAAACACCAGTTCCGACAAAGAGGTTTGCAGAACAATGAGGCAATGGAAAGCTTTTGTAGAAAAAAGTAAACATTTCCTATTAATCGCTTTCTTGATGATCATAACATTTTGTTATGCAATGTTCCAAGGTGGGTTTGTGAGCTGGTTTGTATTTTTTACGGTTAGCCCATTTTTAGTATATGCATTCATTTTCTTTGTCGTTAGAGAAGATATTTTACTAATCGAACGCAAGGTTGACCCGATTCATATAGAACGAGGTCAATCAGCGAAGGTGCTTATTACGATAGAACGTAAAACACGTTTTCCATTTGCCTATATCGTAATGGAGGAACTTGTGGATAGTGAGGGATTAGTGCAAGCTAAAATACAAAATGCGAATGCCATTAAGTTCGTTGGATTTAAAAAAACCTTTAGCTGGCAATATGAATTGGAAAATATGCCACGTGGTGAACATCGTTACCTAGGTGTTACAATTGTTTTCTATGATTTTTTTGGCTGGGCTAAAAAGGTTGTCGTAGCAGAAAAGGACCAAACTATTTTAGTTTACCCAAGAGTACAAGAGATGAAATATGCTGCGCTTCAAACAAAATATGATGTTGGCTTGATGATGTCTCCATACTCTATTGTGAAGGACACATCGATGGCTGTTGGATTACGAGAGTACGTTCCAGGAGATCGTTTTTCGTGGATTCATTGGAAATCATTTGCACGTACACAAAAGTTACAGTCTAAGGAATTTGAGGATCGACAATCATCTGAACTAATGTTAGTGCTAGACGCTACAAAATCCTCGATGTTTGAAGAAAAAGTAGAGTTAGTAGCTTCAATGCTACAAATGATCGTTCAGGAACGAGGAGATTTATCATTTATTTCTGCTGGAGCAATGACGAAAGTATTCCCAGCTATACAGGGTGACAAGCATTTAGATCAAGTCATGTATCATTTAGCTGCGATAAAACCTACAGAGAATGTCAAGTTTCGATTTCATGACCAACAAGCCTTTAAACAAGTTGCAACACTGCTTTATGTGACAAGTGATGTTTCAGATGAATTCCTACATACTCTTGCGAATATAGTGAAAAGCTGTATTTGTTTTGTAGTGGCAAAGCAGCAACCAGTGCAATCTGAGCTTGCGATGCGGTATAAACATATACAAGTTATTTATGTAAATCCAGCAGATTTCTATCATTTATTCACGGAGGTGATAAGACCGTGAAGCAATCATTAGGAGAATTTTTAGAATTAGCCATAGCTTATGTTATTGTATTTTTCATTTTGCGTGAATGGCTTATTCCCATTATGCAATTAACGAATACAGGTGGGATGCATCTTTTCTTAGTGTTTATCGGTATGTCTTTAGCGCTAAGTCTTTTCCGCGTACATCCTTTATTATCAGGATTAGTGAAGTTTGGTTATATTACCTGGTTTGTCGTTTTTATCTATAGCCCTAGTCCTGTATTATCTGGTGATACATTGCCTTTTTTATTGGCTGAATGGAGAGGGAACATGGCCACGATTCTAACAGGTGACTTTGGACAGGTTTCAGATGTTTTCAGAACAGTGTTATTTCTTGTATTGATTTGGATGCTGGTCTATTTAATTCACCATTGGGTTTCGGTGCGAAAAAATATATTCTACTTCTTTGCCATGACCGTATTCTTTATTGCTACTTTGGATACATTTAGTGACTATGACGGTAAAGCGGCAATTGTAAAAGTTGTTGTTTTAGGATTAATCATGACAGGTGTTCTTTTTGTCAAGCGCCTATGGCTTCAAGTAGAAACTACAAGTACGGTAATGGAGAAATGGAAAATTGTTATTCCCATGCTAGTATCTGTATTACTCGTTAGTTCTGTAGCATACTTTTTACCAAAGACTGGGCCAACATGGGCAGATCCGGTGCCGTTTATCCAAGGGGTTACTGGACAAGACGGAAATGGAAATGGTCAAAAATCAGTTGGTTATAGCCAGGATGATAGTCAGTTAGGTGGTCCGTTCCAAGGAGATAATACTTTAATATTCACTGCCTCTTCCCGTGATCGTCATTATTGGCGTATTGAAACAAAAGATACGTATACGTCAAAAGGTTGGATTGTTTCAGAGGGGAACTTTGGGAAAAATGTTTATGAGTCAAATACACCCATTCTGACTTCTTTACAAGTAGGGCCGCCCGAAAGTGAACGTCAGATTCAATTAGATATTGCTGTTCCAATGCCATTTTTAATTCAAACATATGGTATGCTTTCTGTTTCGGCTCAAGATTCCACTTTATTTATTCAAGATGAGCAGACTGAAAAAATGAATATAGAACAACAGGTAGGGGAATCGAAATCATTATCAAACTATTCATTGTCTTATAGTGAGCCTGTTTATAGTATGGAGCAGCTCCAATTGTCATATCCAGCAACACTTGAAACAATGGATTCTTCCTTTGATCGATTTTTGCAGTTACCTAACCAACTTCCTCAGCGTGTAAGGGACTTAGCGTCTGAAATAACGCAAAAGAAAGATACGGTTTATGAACAAATTAAGGCTGTAGAAAGTTATTTTAGAACAAATGGTTTTAAGTACGATAAAACGCAAGCTGCCATTCCTGGTGAAAATCAGGATTATGTCGATCAATTTTTGTTCGATACAAAAGTTGGATATTGTGATAATTTCTCCACTTCAATGGTGGTACTTTTACGCTCAGTAGGAATCCCAGCTCGATGGGTGAAAGGCTTTGCACCTGGAACTGCAGGACCTGTGTCAGATGGATTACGCGAATATCGCATCACGAATGACAATGCGCACTCATGGGTAGAAGCTTTTATACCTGGAACGGGATGGATGGAGTTTGAGCCTACAATCGGCTTTTCTGGGAATGTTAACATCGATTATGATATTCCGTTAGATACGTCTGATGAGGAGGAAGTGGCGCAGCCAGAACGAAAACCCGAGCAGCCACAACCACAAGAACAGGTAACCGAGAAGGAACAGACAAAATCAACATTTAGCTTTGATGCAATGTGGTTATGGATGAAAAAGTTTGCCTATGTTTGGGTGATAATTGTTGTATTATTAATAATCACAGGTATTTCTTTATTCTTACAGCGTAAAACGTGGATTCCTAAGATGCATGTTCGAGCATACCGTAAAAAAGTAGCGGATTGGTCAAATTTCGATTCTTCCTACCATGTTTTACTGAAGCAATTATCCCGTATTGGTTTGCGGAGAAAAGATGGAGAAACGTTAAGTGCATTCGCAGAGCGTGTAGATTCAGCATTAGAAACAGATGAAATGCAAAAGCTGACGGTAGTTTACGAGCAACATATTTATGGGAAAGACAAAGAAGATGTTGATTTTGTGAAGCTGAAAGAAAGTTGGGAATATTTAATCAATCGCACTATCAGTTGATTTTAACGTAGACAAAGAGTAAAATGAAAAAAATTAAATGCAAGGATTGCTTTCATATAAGTTCGATAATAGGGTTCGGATGTTTCTACGAAATCACCTTAAATGATTTCTCTATGAAGGCGGATGTTTTCGTTAGGTGAAAAGTATAGTAAATCACTTTACTTTGCTACGCATTCGCCTTTATCAATATTCTAGAGCTTATGAACGCGTAGAAAGTTTTTTTACTTTCTTCGCGTTTTTCTTTGAACACATGAAAAATCCTTTAAAAATAATAGAAGAGGTGGAAATTTTGACAGCTAGCCCTTTATTAAAAGAGCAAGAAAAAATCGTTGTACTAGACTTCGGTAGCCAATTTAACCAATTAATTACACGTCGTATTCGTGAATTTGGTGTTTTCAGTGAATTACATCCACATACGGTAACTGCAGAAGAAATTAAAGATATGAACGCAACAGGTATTATTTTCTCAGGTGGTCCAAACTCTGTTTATGATGAAAATGCCTTTCATGTGGATCCAGCTATCTTCGAATTAGGTTTACCGATTTTAGGTATTTGCTATGGTATGCAATTAATGGCCCATACAAACGGCGGTAAAGTTGAAGGTGCTGAAACACGCGAGTATGGTAAAGCCGAAATTCAAGTAACAACACCAAACAAATTATTTGGTGATCTACCTACAGAACAAATCGTTTGGATGAGCCATGGTGACCATGTAACAGAAGTTCCAGCTGGATTTGAAGTCATCGCAACTAGTGCATCTTGTCCGATTGCTGCAATGGCAAACGTTGAACGTAAACTATATGCTGTACAATTCCATCCAGAAGTACGTCACTCTGTATATGGTAATGATCTATTACGTCAATTCGTATTCGACATCTGTGAAGCGAAAGGCGATTGGTCAATGGCAAACTTCATTGAGCTTGAAATTGCAAAAATTCGTGAAATCGTTGGCGATAAAAAAGTATTATGTGCACTTTCTGGTGGTGTAGACTCATCAGTGGTAGCGGTGTTAATCCATAAAGCAATAGGCGATCAATTAACTTGTATGTTCGTAGACCACAACTTAAACCGTAAAGGCGAAGTTGAACAAGTAATGAAAACATTCACAGAAGACTTTGACATGAATCTTATTAAAATTGATGCACGTAAACGATTCATGGACAAACTTGCTGGGGTTTCTGATCCAGAGAAAAAACGTAAAATTATCGGTAATGAATTCATTTATGTATTTGATGAAGAGGCATCTAAGCTTGAAGGTATGGATTTCTTAGCACAAGGAACTCTTTACACAGATATTATTGAATCTGGTACTTCAACTGCACAAACAATCAAATCACACCATAATGTTGGTGGTCTTCCTGAAGATATGCAATTCCAACTAATTGAGCCACTGAAAACTTTATTTAAAGATGAAGTACGTGCGCTAGGCTTAGAGCTTGGACTAGACGAAAAAATCGTTTGGCGTCAACCGTTCCCAGGTCCTGGATTAGGTATCCGTGTGCTTGGTGAAGTAACAGAAGAAAAATTAGAAATCGTTCGCGAATCTGATTTCATTCTACGCGAAGAAATCGCAAAAGCTGGCCTTGATCGTGACATTTGGCAGTATTTTACGGTATTACCTGATATCCGTTCAGTAGGTGTAATGGGCGATGCTCGTACGTATGACTATGCAATCGGTATCCGTGCCGTTACATCTATCGACGGTATGACTTCTGACTGGGCACGTATTCCTTGGGATGTACTAGAGAAAATCTCCGTCCGCCTTGTAAACGAAGTAAAACACGTGAACCGCGTGCTGTATGATATTACATCTAAGCCACCAGCAACGATTGAGTGGGAATAATAGCAAAAGCCCTAAAAGCCCTGAGAGGTTTTTAGGGCTTTTTTTGATTTATTTCCTTCTGAATTTATGGCTTAATGAAGTATCTCAACTGCAACAATTGCTGGTAAAGTGTTGTATGTAGTAAACTAAATGAATGCACAAGAAATTATACTATTCAGATTAGGGGGGATTTAAATGGAGAAAAATAAACCAATGATTCATACATTAACGGTTGGGATGCCAAAAGAATTGGTTGATAGTAAAGGACGTTCAATGATTACAGGGATTGAAAAGCAACGAGTGCAAGAAGTTTATTTGTCCTCTCAAGGCTTTGAAGGGGATGATGTGGCAGATAAAAAACATCACGGTGGCCCTGATCGAGCAGTTTGTTTATATCCTGCGGAGCATTACATACAATGGGAACAGGAACTTGGAAAAACGTTACCCGTTGCTGCATTTGGCGAAAATTTAACCGTAACAAATATGTTAGAAGCAGATGTGTGTATTGGTGATATTTATAAAATTGGAGATGCTGTCATTCAAATTACACAGGGACGTATTCCATGTAGTACGATTGATAGATATACCGAGGCAAACACATTACTCAAACGTTTAATCGAAACAGGCTATACAGGTTTCCTTGCGCGTGTACTTGAAGAAGGGACAATCTGTGCAGATTCAACAATTGAGCTTGTAGAAAAGCATCCTGCACGTATCTCTGTTTTGTATTGCAATGAAGTGTACTTCAAAAACAATGATGCAATCGCTATGAAACAAATACAAGCAGTAGATGCATTAGCAGAAGATTGGAAAGAAAAATTAGAAAAAAGAATTCAAGTCTTGCAAAGTAAAGTGATGAGTTAAAACATACGTTCAAAAGAAGGATCCTCTAGAATTTCTAGGGGATTTTTTCTTTAAACTAATTGCTGAAATGTTCAGTACAAAGCCTCTTTAGTAATACATTTAATAGAACCTGAACATTAAATAAGAATTTTACACGAACTTTCGTATTTCTTTTTAGAAAAATGTTCGGAAATGGGGTTGAAATCTAAAAAACGAAATGATATATTACGAATGTAAATTAAATACGTCGTCGTATAATGTCGGGGATAAGGCCCGTGAGTTTCTACCAAGTTACCGTAAATAACTTGACTACGATTTAGGTTTATACATAAATGTATAAACACTAATTTGTTTCACACACTAATTGTGATGAAATATATCGTAGACATGCGACTAGTAGAGTAGTCAGCGTGTCTTTTTTGTTTTCGATATTGAAGACGACCACACGGAGGATTTTTTGATAATGAAAAAATATTTCATGTTCGATGAATTAGGAACTAATTATCGCCGCGAAATAATAGGCGGTATTACAACCTTCCTTGCAATGGCATATATTCTAGCTGTTAACCCAGGTATTCTAGAAAATGCAGGAATGGATAAAGGTGCTGTTTTCGTAGCAACAGCATTAGCAGCAGCAGTCGGTTCTTTGATTATGGGGATTTTCGCGAAGTTCCCGATTTCACTTGCTCCTGGGATGGGGTTAAATGCATTCTTTGCATTTACTGTAGTCGGAGCATACGGTATTCCGTGGCAAACTGGTTTAACAGGCGTGTTCTTCTCAGGGATTATCTTTATTATTTTATCTTTAACTGGTATCCGCGAAACTGTTATTAATGCTATACCAGTACAACTTAAATATGCAGTTTCTGCAGGTATTGGTTTATTTATAACTTTTGTTGGTTTACAAGGAGCAGGGATCATTGTCGATAGCCCAGCTACTTTAGTCACTTTAGGAAGTTTCACAGGCGCTACATTATTAGCGGTATTCGGAATTATTCTTTCAGTTATTCTTATTATTAAATTGCGCAGTATCGGTATTTTCTTAGGAATGGTGATTACTGCAGTTATTGGGATGATCACAGGTATCATTGATCCTCCGACAGCCGTTGTATCAGCTATTCCAAGTGTAGATTCTACATTCATGGTAGCACTAGAACCACTTGGTGACTTCGGTACATTATTTAACGTGAAGTTTTTAGTAGTAGTGTTAACATTCTTGTTTGTTGATTTCTTTGATACAGCTGGTACTTTAATGGCTGTAGCGACACAAGCAGGTTTAGTAAAAGATAATAAATTACCGCGTGCAGGACGTGCCTTAATGGCAGATGCACTAGCAACAACTATCGGTTCTTTATTTGGTACGTCAACAACAACAGCGTACGTAGAGTCAACTTCTGGAGTTGCTGCAGGCGCTCGTTCAGGATTTTCAGCAGTCGTAACAGCAGTACTGTTCTTAGTTGCATTATTCTTCTCACCATTACTTGCAGTGGTAACACCAGCAGTTACTGCTCCAGCTTTAGTAATCGTAGGGGTACTAATGGTATCGTCCTTACGCTTAATTGATTGGGACAAATTCGAAATAGCAGTACCTGCATTCTTTACAGTATTAATGATGCCACTTGGTTATTCAATTGCTACTGGTATTGCAATCGGCTTCGTATTCTACCCAATTACAATGTTATTAGCAGGTCGAAAAAAAGAAATTCACCCGATGATGTATGGTTTATTCTTTGTCTTCCTTGCATACTTCATTTGGGTACGGTAGTTAAACAGACACTTCAATTGTTAGGTAAGGTACTAACAATTGAAGTGTTTTTTTGTTGGTTAAGGAAATCGAAAAAAGTGTAAATCCTAAACAAAAGAAGTTATTATTTTTATACATTATATAGAAGAAACTCGATTTTTAATAATGTGAATAGTTTTACTTTAATGAAACACTTGCAAACTTAAATTTATGATGATATATTTAAACACGTTGTTACGAAACAAACGAACAACTTAAAAAATATTAACATAAACGGTTGACAGTAAGTTAACATTATGTTAAATTATAAAAAGTTACTTAGTATAACTAC
>NZ_JBHERJ010000026.1:0-11211 GCF_043359455.1 Lysinibacillus sp. PWR01
AGAGGGCATCTGGTCATTTACTAATGGTTTCTGTAAATGTTTTTCGTCCTGGATTGATTTTGGCTACTTCCACATGAATTTTACTAATGGAATCCTCTGATAATGGAATTTTTCCATCTTTCTCGAACTTTTTCCAAGCCTTGACGTTATCACGATAGAGATATTCTGATAAACGATAGATATCGACATCTAATTTTAAGCCTTCTTTATAGGTTTCATGAATTTCCTTTTTCACCTCTGCAATAATAAGCTCTTCCAGCTCTTTTTCGGTTACTTTCCCTTTAAAACCATTAATGGTCGCATTGATTCTCAATTCGACTTCAAATGTAACATCCTCTTGTTTGACAAGTGGATTCACATCGACATGTATTTTCTCAATACTGACCGTTAGCTCTTCCTGGTCATCGTTGTTTAATTGAAAGGTAATCTCCCCTCGATTTGTATAGTTATGCATCCATTGACTGCCGCGAGCAGCATTGTCTTGCACAAACCCCTTAAAGCCATCTTTCGATAGAACACCAACTCCTGAAAAATAGGTTTCTTCCACCTGCTCCTCATCGGTTTGCCAATCGTCTTTAATGGACACATAGGGAATTGTTACTTCATGACTTGGTTCATTTAACCCGATGACAACATCTCTTAAGTCTTTTGGTTCGATAAATGTTTCTTGTTCTGTTGGGTTGATTGGGTTACTTAATTTTGATGAGGATAAAGAATTTCTTAAGATAGGTGTGACAAGCAGTATTTCATCGACTGGATTTTTTGTACAATACACCCATATTTGATACCTTGTATCCCGAAAGCGTATAAATGTATCAATGACTGGAATAATATGTTCATTTTCCATAGCCCGCTCTGAAAAGACAATAAACCGCATATGCCCCCAAAAAATTTCCTGATCCGAGGAACGATACAATTTGTAAATCGCTTCTTCTATTGTTTTTCCTGTGGCACGCCCGACTTCAGCAGGAGCCACATTCGCACTTGGCTGTACAGATTTCGCAACATCGGCGAAATTAATCACTTGTAAATAGACAATATACTCGTCGTTTTCATAGTCTACACCTACTGCATTGATATAGTACATTCTTTGTGGCTCCGTAATATCCCAACATCCAGCGAGTAAGGTTGTCAATCCGATGATCATTAACAATTTGAAATAGGTTTTCATGGTTTCTCCACTCGAATAGCTCTACAGTTATATTTTATAGTGTTAGCTTAGACAAAAGATGGCTTTTTTATAAAGAGCCTGCAGCTTAAAGAAGATTTGGGAAATGATATCCAATGAGACTTGTTTCAGGTATGATCAGATAAAAGAGGTGAGAACTGTGACTCGTATTGCTTATTGTCTTATGAATACATTTGCGACAGAGCTGTATAAAGGGAATCCCGCAGCAGTATGTCTCTTAGATGAAGAACTTTCTGAGGAGACCATGCAAAAAATTGCACAGGAGATACCTGTTCCGACAACAGCCTTTATTGAAAAAAAACAGGATGATTTTTCGCTCAGATGGTTTACACCGCATATGGAAATACCCATTTGTGGTCATGGCACCCTTGCTAGTGCTTTTGTGCTTTGGCAGCAGGGAATAGTGGCTAAGGAGCACACGATTACATTTCATACGGCTAGTGGTCCCTTACATGCCAAGTGGCAACATGAACGAGTGGAAATCGCCATTAAAAAGTATCAAATTGAAGCAATCGTATGTCCTTCCGCATTGGAGGACTGGTTAGGATGTAAGCCCATCTTTGTTGGGAGGACCGAATTGGATTATATTGTGGAAGTAAGCAATGATGACCTTATTGCACACTTTGAACCAGATTTTTCTGCGATGAAGCAGTTTCCTGTTAGGGGGATATGTCTAACTAGTCAGTCGAAGGAAGAGGGCATTGATATCGTGTCACGCTTCTTTTCTCCAGCACAAGGTATTGACGAAGATCATGTGAATGGGTCTAGTCATGGTGCACTAGGGCCTTATTGGGGGGAGAAATTAACCAAACAACAGCTTGTAAGTCAGCAGCTTTCCAAACGGGGTGGTGTAATTTATGTGACACCTCATCACGACAGGGTTACGATTGCAGGCGAAGCAGTTCAAGTATTGCAAGGAGAATTAAGCATCTAGATACGGTTTTGTAGGAGGATGTATATTGAAGGTGATTAAACTATTCTTACTTTGTATTAGTTTACTAGTTTTCGTCCTATTTATAGGTATCAATCAAATGACGGCAGTCCCTGGTTCTTCTTCTGGTAATGGCAATCCTGCACTATTGTTACTTATACTGGTAATCCCACTATTTTTCGTGATGGTTTGGCTATGGCAGAGGCTTATCCGCCAGTACGGACTAAGGAGACGAGCTATAATGATTGGCTTATTCCTCACGTTTATTCATATTTTGGCAGGTATTATTTATCAAAGATTGGCGCTAGCAAATTACCGAAAAGTGATTGAGATAGCCTTGATTGAGCGATATGGTTATGCAGATCAACAATACCTTTTAGACATCACTTCAGGGCTAACCATTCATGTCAACAATCAATATTTTAATGTGAATACCTTTTTCATGCTAATCAGTTTTTCTATTTTTATCGCCTTCATATGGTTCGTGCTGCCAGCAGAAAAAAGCGAGAAAAAAATTTGAAATTTGTTGTAACCTTTTTCAATGGTAAACGACTACTCTATTAGTAGAATACAAAAAACTAAAGCATAGTAGTAACATTCACTTTTCACAAAATGACCAGGGCTCAATTTCTGAGTACCTGGTTATTTTGTTGCCATAATAAAAAGAGGATATGCACACGTGGCATATCCTCCTCGATTTATTCGCTCAGCATGGCTTTTAATGTTCGCTTTTGCCAGCCTAGCTTGAAGTATGCATATTGCATAATGAAATGGACGCAGAAGGTGATCGGATAGGCTAACCAAACACCGTTTAACTCTAGTGACGTATGGTGAGATAATAAGAACGCTAATGGCACCTGCACCACCCAAATCGTAATGACTAAGAAGATGGTTGGCCATAATACGACACCTGTGGCACGCATCGTAGCAGAAACGGTTTGTGTGTGTCCAAAAATTAAATAGCTCCAAAAGGCGAAATATAAATAATTTTTGGCAATCTGCACAGTCTCATGTGAATCGATAAAGAAAGCCAAAATAGGCTCTGCAAACAGATACATAATGAGTATGATTGCGCCACCTAGAAGATAATTAATTCGCACACCCATTTGACGGATTTTTTTGATCATCTCCGTAGAATTGGCCCCTAACGCCTGTGCTACAAAGACAGATGTGGCAATGGCAATACTCATTGCTGGGACTTGTGCATAACTAGCTACCTGATTGACAACGCCATAAGCGGCAGTGGCATCTGAACCATAGGCATTGACAAAGCCAATAACGGCAATTTCAGCCACTGAAATGGCAACCATGCTAATACTGGATGGAACGGCTAGCTTTAATAAGGAAGTTAAAATATCTTTCTTTAATTTAAAATGCTGTAGGATTGTTTTATCAAAGCGTAGTAAATGCTTTGTTTTATGCAAATAGGCTAACAACAGGATCATTGTCACGAGGTTGGATAACACGGAAGCATAGGCAGCCCCATTTAAGCCAAACGCAGGCAACCCCAACCAGCCGAATACTAAAGGTGGTAGGAAGGCGATATTTAACACAACACTAATCACTAAGAATAGGAATGGTGTTTTCGAATCACCAACTCCACGCATAAAGGTTGTATACACCAAATACCAAAACATAATAGGTAACGTGAAGAATAATATTTTGGCATAACTAATACTCATGTCTAAAATATTCGCAGGTGTTTGCATAAAGCGTAAAATCCATTCGATGAAAAAGCCACCAAAAATCGCGACAGCAATGGATAAAATGGTTGTAAAAGCAAGTGTTACACCAACAACCTCTTTCATTTTAGCATGATTACCAGCCCCAAATGTTTGCCCGACTAAAATAGAGCTTCCTGAACCAATGCCAATCGCAAAGGCCATTAAAAAGAAGAAAAACGGGAAAAATGCGGAAATGGCTGCTAGGGCATCGACCCCTAAATTGCGTCCAACGATAAACATAGCAAATACTTGGCCGACGGATTGCAGCACATTCGCTAGCATCACGGGAATCAAGAAATTGAAAAAGGCTTTGCGTAGCTGCCGATCATCCTGTAACATTTGTTCATTCATAATTAAGTTCCTCTTGAGTTTTAATAACCCATTTCTTTTAAGATTCTTGATAGTGTGCGTAGGCGTTCCCCAATTAGCTCACCATCATTATTAAGTGCTTGCTGAAAAAGCTGAATATCCTCTTTGATCTGTTCATTTTCTGTGCAAACTTCCACTGTCATGGCATCACCCTGTAGGCCTACACGATTAATCACAGGTTTTTCTTCATCATATAAATGCTCGTGACGATAAGCCTCCTTAAAATAAAGTTCTGTTTCACACACTAAAATAGCAAGATCAAGCACGCGATGGAGGGGTAGTTCTTCTGATTGACGAGACCATTTGCCACCTGTATGTCGCCAAACCTTCGCAGAAATATCAACCTTTCCTCGATCATTCCATTGTGCCAGACCAAGTGAAAGCCCTTGGGCATCTGTTTGATAAGCCGTGCGCCCATCAATATTGGCATAATTTTCAGCCACGATGACAGGTTTATGTTTTAAATGTGTTGGAATTTTCATGTATCCGTACTCCTTGTCATTTCAAATTTAGTAATTTAGTAAATTACTGCTTTAGTAAATTTAGCACTCACTTAAAAAGAAGTCAATTGAAAAAGTCGAGGTGCAACTTTTTCTTCCACGGTAAGTCTAATAGGTGAGATGATGGAAAGGAGGGATGTACATGCGCTATCTACGACTTTGTTTGTGCAGTATAGTAATACTATTATTTATACCTATGACCGCTGGTGCGACGAGCTGGGTCTATCATTTTGTAGTGTGGGATGGTCAAATTTATAAAATGACAGAAGAAAAAGTGACATCCATTGACAATGAAATTGGAGCGGTAACAAAATATTCAGATATGGAACAATATAAGGGGAATTTTTCAAATACTTATCCTAAAGGGACAAAGTATTTTGCCATCAAGGGAATCGATACGGAGATAGCTATTGCGGTACAAGTGGACAAAGGGCAATACCTTAAAGCGATAAATGATGGGGAATATACATATCAACGTCAAACAAACATCACCCTAAATCTCTATAAAGTAGTAGGAATCATAGCTCTGTTCATCGTGATTTATATATTATTCACGAGCTTACGTAAAAAGCGTTAAGTTTTACCCTATCGAAGAGCGTAAAATGGATAAACGTCAAGCTGAAGAACTAGTTTATTCCTTATATAGCAATAGTGATTCTCTATACATTGTTAGACTGACAAGCTATCGCACTTTTATGTTTTATTATAATGGTTGCAAGTGTTTCTTTGTGGTTAGAGGGCCAGCTTCGTGTCGTTCTAATAAGTTGGACGCTAGCCCAAATTATATAGATGTTAGCAAATAGGTTTGTTTAGCAATGTCTATTTTCATAGTGTTGAAAAACAAAACCATCTATAGAATTTTTGTGAAAGGTGAAAATGAATTTCCGTTGCAGATTACTTAACTCCAACCCATAAAAATATTGCCCTTTTAGCAATGTTCTCCAATAAAGTGTAGGTGTTCACTACTCTTTATGGAGGGGTGTTGTCACGCATCACTTCTCCACATTGAAAATAAGAGTTTATCCCCTCTAAGAATACAAATAATGGGTTATTTGATTGCTATACTAGTATGAAAAAAGTAAAGACACTTTGCAGCATGGTTGATTGGAGTGGAGCCAGCGTCACACCAAGGGGATTTTGCGTCACAGAGGAGACCCTGGAGCGAACGCTAGTGAGTGAAGCGGCTCATCCGACGCCCCCTGGAAAGGACGCTGGCGGAACGGAAATCAACCCCTCACCTTGCCAAAAGTTCTTTTTCTGCTAGTGACACGATCTTTTTTCAACAACATGCAAACTAGGTATTGTCCAACAATTCCTAGTTTTTTTGTCTTTTTATAAAGTAAAGCAACGCATTGTTAAATAAATTAATGTATAAAAATCCATCTATTAAAATATTTAATTTACACTCTTTCCAATTTAGGAAATTTGAAGTAAAATAATCCTTACAAAAATACTGCATGTTTATTTCAAATTTCCTAGAAATTATGTGTATGTACCTAGTTATTGGAAAAGGTGGTGAAATAATTATGAATAATAAAATTTGAAATAATATTTTTTTGCGGAAAAGTAAAGAAATCATAAATCGAATGTAAAAATAATAAAAACGCCTAACTGATACATAGTAACTATGAAGGCATATTCTCTTGTTTAGTCATAGGGAAGGTATTACTAGATTAGAGAGTGTAAAAATTTTCATTTTAAGGTTTATTATTGAATAATTTGAGGGGGATCGTTATGAAGTTCAAATCATTACGGACAAAAATTTTATTCGGATTTTTCATCATTCTAATAGGGATTATGATACAAAGTGGGTATATCATTTATTCAAATATACAAATGAATAAAGAGATTGAAGATATGGTGCATCGGGAGCTTGAATTGTCCATTGTCGACCAGCACTTAGCCAACTCCATTTCAGTGAGGATTGGTGCTGCCAGAGGGTATGTATTAACAGGTGAAAAAGGATATAAAGATACATATGAAGAATATACAAAATTGTCTTTAGAAAATGAAGAAAAAGCTCGTCAAATACTTGAATCACAAGAACTAGAGGTGGTTGCGGCAAGAGCAAAGGCATGGCGTCAATATGTGGAGGAAAATGTCTTTCCAATCTATGAAGGTGGCAATACCGAATTAGCCGTAAAAAACCTAATTAGTAAAGAGGATGAGATTGGGGCGGTTCGTGAAGGCTTTGAATCGCTGGCAAGCTCACGCGAGGAGTCGATTCGTCAGGCAGGGCAAACGTTAATAAAGAATAATGACCGTCTGAATACAATTAGTATGGTAGCATTTGGTATCGTTGTATTATTAGCAATCGGAGCTGGTCTCACTTCTGCCTTGTCGATTTCTAGACCTGTTAAGCAAATTTCAGAGCGAGTGAAGCTGATTGCGGAGGGTGATTTAAGTCATGATATGCTGACCATTAAAGCAAAAGATGAAATTGGCGAATTAAGTGTTTCAACGAATACCATGAATATGAAAATGAAGGACATGCTTCAGCGAATTCAAGATGTGTCCAATGAGGTTGCTGCACACAGTGAACAGCTACTACAATCGTCCATCGAAATTAAATCAGGAACCGAGCAAGTAGCACTGACAATGAACGATATTGCAGAGGGCACAGAGTCACAGGCAAATAATACGAGTGACCTCTCCAATTTGATGAGTGATTTTGTTATTCGAATGAATGAAGCGAGTCAAAATGGTCAGCATGTACAAAGTAATTCCAATCATGTGCTTTCTTTAACGAATTCAGGTCAGCATTTAATTGAAGCGTCTACCAACCAAATGACAAAAATTGATGCCATCGTCCATGACGCAGTTGATAAAGTAGAAGGTTTAAATCATAAATCACAGGATATTTCCAAGCTCGTCGTTGTCATAAATGATATTGCAAAACAAACAAATTTATTGGCACTCAATGCGGCGATTGAGGCAGCACGGGCAGGTGTGCAAGGTCAGGGCTTTGCTGTGGTGGCAGAAGAAGTCCGTAAATTGGCAGAGCAGGTGTCATTGTCTGTTATCGATATCGAGCAAATCGTTGGGCAAATTGTAGAGGAAACCAATGATGTCACAAACTCTTTAAAGCGCAGCTATGAAGAGGTACAACAAGGGACAGAACAAATCTCTTTAACGAATCAAACATTTGTCGAAATTGACCGTGCTGTGACAGAGATGGCCACTAACATTACAAGCGTCTCTCAAAACTTAAATCAGCTAGTAGAAAACTCTGTAAGAATTGATGAAGCCATCGAAGAAATTGCCGCGATATCTCAAGAATCTGCAGCAGGGGTGGAAGAAACCTCCGCAACGATGCAGCAAACTTCGAGTGCGATGGAGGAAGTTTCGAATAGCTCCAATCAACTGGCAAAAATGGCGGAAGAATTAAATAATCAGGTAGGTCAATTTAAGCTCAACTAAGCAAAAAAACAGGACTTATCATAAAGGTAAGCCCTGGTTTAAGTATTGGATACATTTTTTTATTTCGTCTCTCAGAGCTTGTATCAATCCAATGCACTGTTTCTCCCCTCATGTTACGTGGATATTCTAATTCACTAGTTTTGATAGAAATAAAATCTGAAAAAGGGTATTATTGTAAATGTTAATTTAGTGAAAAGGAGCCGATTCACATATGGAATGTGCATGTCCATCGAAAATGACCGATCAGCTAAGAGTAGAAGGGGATATAGGGGCAGACCCGATTTGGTGTCATCGCTGCTATTGTAATTTAAATATAGAGGATGTCCCGCTATCAGACCAATTAAAACACGAACTAGACATATGGATTCGACAATACGGAGAATGGATTGACTGGAAGAATGACGGCATTTTTCCGCATGGAGTTGAATTGGAAGAACGATTTAATCAGCAAGGAATGCAGCTAACAGCACGGGTGAGAGCTGAGCTTGCCGATACTTACAAGGTATTCTATAAGCCTTCCACTTTTGCGAGGAGAAATGCAAATACGTAATAGCGTTAAGGGGGATCGCAATGGAAACAACCATTCTTATGATTAGACATGCAGAATCGCCCTTTATTTTTGGACAGGAACGTACAAGAGGCTTATCCAAAAAGGGTGAGGAAGATGCGAGAGCAATAACGAAAGCGCTCCTTTCATTTAACATAGATGTGATTGTTTCAAGTCCTTATACACGAGCTATCCAAACAATCCAAGGATTGGCTGATGCTCACAAGCTAGAGATACAGACAATTGAAGGTTTAAGAGAAAAACAGTTAAAGGGAGCCTATCAACTTCCAGCCGAAGAAATAGATGATGCGATAAAAAAATCCTTTCATGACCTCGATTACTGTTTGGACGGTGGTGAATCGAGCAGGGATGTCCAAAATCGTGCCATTCCTGAAATCATTCATTTATTAGAGAAATATGCAGGTCAAACAATCGCCATCGGAACACATGGCAATATAATGGCAATCATCTTCCATTATTTCGATGCCCACTATGGCTATGATTTTTGGAAAAGTACCTCTAAGCCGGATATCTATCAACTCAGTTTTGAAGGTGTACAGCTTAAAACGGTGCAAAGAATAAAGGAGGAAATTAAATTCCCTCAAAAATGTGTAACCTTTGCCAAGCTGACACGACTACTGTACTAGTAGAATACAAAAACTAAAGCAAACTAGTAGGTTTCACTTTTCACAAAAAGACCAGGACTCAAATTTTTTGAGAGCGCCTGGTCTTTTTGTGTTCTGGCAACACAGCGGAAGTGATGCTAAAATAAATACATTAGAATTTTCTTGAAATTAAAAGGTAAAGCAATGAAAATCACGCGTAGAAATTGAAAAAATGAAGTCCCCCATTGTTTTTTCAACTAGGCGTAAAAAGGAGTTCAGACATGCAGGTTCGTCCAATTTAAAAATCCCCCGCAAGAAAAGTTAAAATCTTATTTTTGGGGGATAAAACGTGTTTAAAAACCGATCTTTTTCACTTTTATTGACAGGTCAAGCTTTAGCAGATATTGGCGATATTCTTTATATAGTAAGCGTGATTAGTATAATTTATCGTTTAACCAATTCGGCTATTGCTACTTCCTTCGTACCGTTTATTATTACTTCTTGTATGTTGATTTCCAGTCTGCTGACACCTATTATGACGACGAAAATCTCGTTGAATCATTTGATAACCATTTCTCAAGGCTTTAAAACCGCTGTCCTTTTGGGTCTCGCCTTGTATGTACAATGGGCAGGCGATCAGCCGATGATTGTCTTTGTATTTTTGCTGATTGCGATGGTTGCGTTCTTGGATGGTTGTGCCAATCCCATTCGTCAATCCTTGCTGCCTCATTATGTAGAAGAAAAGGATTTGTTACGAGCAAATAGTATGGCTGAAACGGTTATCCAATCCATTCAGGTGGGTTCTTGGTTCGTTGGTAGTTCCTTGCTTCTTCTCTTTACGCCATCACAGCTTATTTGGGGTGTTGTCATCCTTTTTTTCATCGCAACATTTCTATTAAAGCTTCTACCAGATGTAGCACGTATCGAACGTCCACAGACAAAGAAATGGTCGTTAATTATGGAAGGGTGGCAAACCATTCACCAAACGCCTGTACTAAAAGTAGCTGCGCGTATGGATTTACTGGAATCGATGGCAGGAGCTGTATGGGTCGCAGCGATATTACTCGTTTTTGTAGAAGAAGCATTGCAGGCTCCTTCTCAATGGTGGGGTTATCTCAACGGCATTTTTTTTATTGGCATGATGATAGGCAGTATGATTTGTTTAAAATGGACCCAATTTGTTGCGCGTAAAAAAGCTATACTAATAAGTGTAGGCGCGCTGTTATCCGCTATTTTTACATTATTCTTTGCGGTTAGTATCACACCATTTATGGCTTTACTCTGTTCTCTGCTGATTGGCTTATGTGGGCAATTAAAAAACATTCCACAGCAAACCATCATTCAAACAAGTGTCTCAAAGGAAAAATTACCTACTGTTTATACATCTCTAAATGTCATTGTGACAGGGATTTTCGGCCTTTCATCATTAGCGATGGGCATCTTGTCAGAATGGTATGGGATACGAGTTGTTTTTTTCCTTTCAGCCAGTATGCTTCTGCTCGTTAGTTACATCGCCATTAAAAATAGAACGTTTTTCACGTAAGAAAGCGTAGCCCTTACTTTCAAAGTAGGGGCTACTCATGTTGTTGCAAAAAGATGATGTCAACGGCAGAAAAAGCAATTTTGCAAGGTGAGAGGTTGATTTCCGTTCCGCCAGTGTCCTGTCTAGGGAGCGTCCGATGAGCCGCTTCACTCACTAGCGTTCGCTCCAAGGTCTCCTCTGTGACGCTGGCTCCACTCCAATCACCCATTTTGCAAAAGTGGCTTTTCCTTATCTTTCATACTAGCCATAGTGATCAAAATAGCCCATGATTTGTATAATTAGATAGGCTCTTATTTTCAATGTGTAGTGACAACACCCCTTCATAAAGAGTAGTGAAGACCTTCACTTTATTTGAAAACCTTTGCTAAAAAAGTTAACATTTT
>NZ_JBHERJ010000027.1:0-58366 GCF_043359455.1 Lysinibacillus sp. PWR01
AGATGAAAAGCATCCATTATTACTAGGGCATTTACCAAACTGGCATAAACCTGTGGATGCCATCGTTTTTACAGGTGGTGTGGCCTCTTGTATTTATGAAAATGAATGTACACAGCGCCAATATGATGATATTGGTGAAAGATTAGCGAAGATGCTATTACAGCAAGAACAGCTACAATCATTTTTATGGCTACGACCAGAGGAAACAGCGCGGGCAACAGTGACTGGTGCTGGTACACAAACCACTGAAATTAGTGGGGCAACCATTCAGGTGGATGCTCATGTGTTACCACTAAAAAATGTACCAGTCTTCAATTGCCATATAGATACGTCTACAGACTTTAACACGACTGTGAAGACAGCCGTAGAGAGAGCAGATGATTTATTTTCTATACAGGACAATCGTTCACCATTTGCACTCTATTTTAGTGAATTGCCGTATTTAAGCTTTCAGGATGTACATGCATTGTGTCAGGCCATTCTGCAACATTTGGCAACAAGATGCTCTAAGGACATACCAATTATCATAGTCATTCAATCAGATTACGCAAAAATTATTGGACAAACCATACAAGCTATTAATGCGACAGTGCCAATTATTTGCATCGATCAAATTAAAGTGGAAACAGGTGATTACATCGACATTGGAGAGGTTCTGCCATCTGGCGTTGTTCCTGTTGTGGTGAAGACCCTTGCCTTCCATTCAAAGTAAGGAGGATGAATGTGAACTTATCGGTGATATTTGGTGGAGAAAAATATAATTTTAAATCATTAAAAGATGTTATGGCCAAGGCCAATGAAGAAAAATCAGGCGATCAGCTAGCGGGTATTGCCGCTGAGACGGTTCAACAACGAATCGCAGCGAAGGCTGTATTAAGTGAGCTTTTAGTAAAAGATATCCGAGAAAATCCATTAGTGCCGCAAGAAAATGATGAGGTTTCACGCATTATTGAGGGCGATATTAATGAGCAAATCTATGGAGAAATCAAAAACTGGAGCATCGAGCAGCTGCGTGAATACATTTTATCGAATGACACAGGTGATCGTGAATTAAAGCGTTTAAGTAAAGGAATGAATTCGGAGATTATTGCCGCTGTTACAAAGCTAATGTCCAATTTAGATCTTGTTCATGCAGCCAATAAAGTCGAAATACTATCAACGTGTAATATTACGATTGGCCAAAAAGGGACATTGTCTTCTCGCCTTCAGCCAAACCATCCAACAGACAATATTGATGGCATCATCGCCTCTCTAAAAGAAGGATTGTCTTATGGTATTGGGGATGCTGTTATCGGCATTAATCCTGTAGATGATTCAGTTGAAAGTGTTAAAAAAGTACTTACGGCTACAAAAGAATTCATCAATGATTGGTCCATTCCTACGCAAAACTGTGTATTAGCTCATATTACAACACAGATGAAGGCGATTAAACAGGGCGCCCCAGCGGATATGATTTTCCAAAGTATCGCAGGGACAGAAATTGCTAACCGTTCGTTCGGTATTTCTGCTGATTTAATAAGAGAAGCAGAGGAGCTAATAAAAAAACAAGGAACAGGTACTGGTCCAAATTTATTCTACTTTGAAACAGGCCAAGGCTCAGAGCTATCGGCAGAGGCACATATGGGCATTGACCAAGTAACTTTGGAATCTCGCAATTATGGATTTGCAAGACATTTTAATCCTTATATTGTGAACACAGTAGTGGGCTTTATCGGCCCAGAATATTTATACAACAATAAACAAGTCATTCGAGCAGGTCTCGAAGATCATTTCATGGGCAAAATGCATGGCATTCCTATGGGGGTAGATATTTGCTATACCAACCATATTAAGGCAGACCAAAATGATGTGGAAGATTTAAGTGTATTGCTAACAGCAGCTGGCGTTAACTTTATTATTGCTGCGCCAATGGGCGATGATGTGATGCTCAATTATCAATCGATGAGCTTCCATGATGTAGCTACATTACTCCAAACATTTGGTAAAAAACCAGCACCAGAGTATTTAGCATGGTTAGAGAAAATGGGCATTTATGAAAATGGTCGACTGTCAGCAAGAGCCGGCGATTTATCCATTTTTGAAAGGTAGGTGAGTCAAGTGAATGATCAATTAGTTTCTATGATTACACAGCTTGTCATGGAGAAGATGGAGAAAAATACAGGTAGCCAAGCACCTGAAGTGGCAACTACTCCAACAGAACAACCACTTATTAATTTTTATGATACAGTAGAAAATCGTTCTTCAGAAACAACAGAAGCTACAGCAACATCACAGGAGCCATTAATTCAGCTATATCAGCATGGAGCTCCACAGCAAGTAACAACGCTTGCTTCTGTCACTTTCGACCAGCCATTAAACGAAGCTGTACCGATCAAGCCCTTTCAGTTTGAGGCAGAAGCGTTAACGGAAAGTGTGCAGGCTGCTAAAAAACATACACCTGCTCGCATTGGTGTAGGGAGAGCTGGGACAAGACCGAAAACGAAAACATGGTTAAAATTCCGACTCGATCATGCTGCTGCGGTAGATGCTGTGTATGGCGAAGTGTCAGAAGATCTTTTACAAAAGCTTGATGTCTTTCAGGTAACAACGAAAGTCACGGATAAAGAGGAATACATTACAAGACCTGACTTAGGCCGTCGTTTATCAGAGGAATCAAAGACATTGATTCAGCAAAAATGTAAACCACAGCCCAAAGTACAGATTATTATCTCGAATGGCTTAAGTGCGAGTGCGATTGAGGAAAATGTACAAGATGTCTACTTAGCCCTTCAGCAAAGTCTTGGCAATTTAAATATTGACATCGGTACAACATTCTATATTGATAAAGGCCGTGTTGCTTTAATGGATGAGATTGGTGAACTGCTACAGGCAGAGGTTATTGTTTACCTAATTGGTGAGCGTCCAGGGCTTGTATCGGCAGAATCGATGAGTGCATATTTATGCTTCAAGCCAAGAATTGGGACAGTGGAAGCGGAACGTATGGTGATTTCAAACATCCATAAGGGTGGTATCCCACCATTAGAAGCGGGAGCTTATCTTGGAACAGTCGTAGAAAAAATCCTGCATTACCAGGCAAGTGGCGTAGAGCTTGTCGCAAAAGAAGGTTAGGGGGCTGAAATATGTATCCTCAAAAAATTATGGCTCAAATCTTGGCGATGCAAACCATTCCAAGAGTCAACAGTGAACTAGCAGAGCAGTTAGATTTAAAGCCACATCATCATAGTATTGGGCTTGTCACACTGACAATCGACGATGTTGGATACGTTGCCTTAGATGAGGCGACGAAAAAGGCAGATGTCGATGTTGTCTATGCAAAAAGCTTTTATGCGGGAGCGGCACATGCGTCTGGTCCATTGTCGGGTGAAGTGATTGGCATCATCGCTGGAAGCTCACCTGATGAAATTCGTAGTGGTCTTGATGCTATTCAACAAAAAATTGAATTTGATACGTATTTTGAAGCCATTAATAATAATGACAATCATGCCTTGTTTGCCCATACCGTGGCAAGCTGTGGGACGTATCTTGCTGAGCTTGCAGATGTAAAGGTTGGCACACCACTTGCTTATTTAATCGCACCGCCACTTGAGGCAGTGGTTGGATTAGATGCAGCATTAAAGGCGGCAGATGTTGAGTTAAAGGTTTTCTTTGGTCCTCCATCTGAAACCAATTTTGGTGGTGGCTTATTAACGGGCAGTCAATCGTCATGCGAGGCTGCAGCACATGCATTCAGAGAAGCTATTGAAAATATAGCTAGAAACCCAGTGATCTAGAAAGGAGGCGGCTTTATGGCCACATTAGACAAAGACTTATTAGCGATTCAGGAAATGAGAGATGCCGTTAAACATGCTAATACAGCACAGGCTGCCTACATGCAATTTTCTCAGCAACAAGTAGACACCATTGTAAAGGCTGTTGCGGATGCTGCCTTTAAGGAAGCAGATCGTTTAGCAAAAATGGCTGTGCAAGAAACAGGGATGGGTATTCCCAACCATAAAAAGATGAAAAATGAAGTGGCTTCACGAGATGTCTATGAAGATATTAAAGACTTAAAAACAGTTGGTATTGTGGGCTATGATCGGATGAAAAAAGTAGCCGAAATTGCAAGTCCTTTCGGTGTCATTGCTGGTATTGTACCCACAACAAATCCAACCTCTACAGCCATCTTTAAAACGCTTATTTCTTTAAAAACGAGAAATGGTTTAGTGCTTAGTCCACACCCATATGCAGTGAAATGTACAAAAGAGGCCTTAGATATTTGTCGAGTAGCTGCTGAAAAAGCAGGTGCGCCAGAAGGATTACTACAATGTTTAACAATGTCCTCCATGGAAGCAACACAGCAGCTAATGAAGCACCCAGACATTCATTTAATTTTAGCTACGGGTGGTGGTGCATTGGTCAAGGCAGCCTATAGCTCTGGCAAACCTGCCTATGGGGTAGGACCAGGAAATGTACCAGCTTACATTGAAAAATCGGCTACTATTCAAAAGTCTGTACGTCAATTGGTGCAAAGTAAATCGTTCGATAATGGCACAATCTGTGCAACGGAGCAAGCCATTATTGTCGATAAGGCGATTGCAGAGCAAGTGCAAACAGAATTAAAGAAAAACGGTGCCTATCTATTAAATGCTGAAGAAAAAGCTAAAATGGAAAAATTGATTTCGCCAGTTCCTGGGAAAGTAAATCCCCAGATTGTCGGTAAATCAGCTACTTGCCTAGCCGATTCTGTTGGTATTACGGTTCCAGACGATACAAAAGTTCTTGTGGGCTTCGAAACAATGATTGGTAAAAATATTCCGTTTTCTCTTGAAAAACTATCACCAATCTTTGCACTTTATGTTGTTGAAAACAGTACAGAAGCCAAGCAGGTGATGATTGACCTGCTAAATATTGGAGGACGCGGACATACATGCTCCATTCACACTGAAAATGCAGCATTAGCAGAGCAATTTTCCGTTGAATTACCAGTATCACGCATTGTGGTCAATACATTATCATCTATCGGTGCAGTTGGTGGCACAACGGGCTTAGCGCCATCCTTTACATTAGGCTGTGGTACATTTGGCGGCAATATTACGTCAGATAACATTACAGCAAGACATTTATTAAATATCAAACGTATGGCGTATGGCATTAAAGATGTCGAAGTGCCAAAACCAGAATTTGAAGTACAGTCCGTTGTCGAGTCGGTAGTCTCACAAGAGCCTGCTCTAGACACAACGATGGTTCAACAAATTGTCGATCAAGTATTAAAACAAATCACATTACAAAATAAATAATTTGGAGGAATGACAAATGAGTACAGCATTAGGAATGGTAGAAACAAAAGGTTTAGTAGGAGCAATTGAAGCAGCAGACGCAATGGTAAAGGCAGCAAGCGTTAATTTAGTAGGAAAAGTACATGTTGGTGGCGGTATCGTGACAGTTCTTGTACGCGGTGATGTAGGTGCAGTAAAAGCAGCAACAGATGCAGGGGCAGCAGCAGCACAACGTGTAGGAGAGCTATTATCAGTTCATGTAATTCCACGTCCACACCACGAATTAGAAATGATTTTACCAAAAGCAGAAGCATAATTTCATGTTCTGATGAGAGCTGGATCTAACTTTAGAACAGCTCTCAACTTGTCCTTATAAAATCAATCAACAAAATAAAGAGGTGGCTAACGTGACAACAGCAACAAAAACTTTTCCAGTGGCCATTTCGGCTCGTCATATCCATCTAAGTGAAGCGGATTTACAAGCACTTTTTGGTCCAAATGCAACCCTTACTAAGGATTTCGACTTATCACAGCCAGGGCAATTTGCTGCAAAAGAGCGTGTCTCTATCGAGGGACCAAAAGGCATTATTCATAATGTCCGTGTCCTTGGACCTGTAAGACCAGCAACCCAAGTAGAGGTAAGCCGTACAGATGCCATGAAGCTAGGGGTGACACCTCCTTTACGGCAATCAGGTGATATTGACAATTCTGCAGGCATTAAAATTCTTTCTCAAGACAAGGAATTAGAGATCCAGCAGGGGGTCATCATTGCACAGGCACATATTCATATGACAGAAGAAGATGCCAAAGCATTGGAAGTACACAATAATGAATTAGTTTCAGTGGAAGTTGTAAGTGATCGTCCTGTCACTTTTCGAGGTGTCGTTGTACGTGTTTCCAATGATTTTAGTCTGGAAATGCACATTGACACGGATGAAGCAAATGCTGGCTTTATCGAACAGCAGGCACAGGGTAAATTAATGAAAGTATTATCGTAAGGAGGAGGCAAGATGCAAGAAAATTTAGTGCAAAAAATTGTGGAAGAAGTTCTGCAACAAGTCTTAAAAAATCAATCTTCCCCTCCACATGACGGTAAAATTCCGATTGGTGTATCTGCCCGCCATGTCCATCTTGCACAAGCAGAAGTGGAACAGCTTTTTGGTGAAAATTATCAGCTTACACCGAAGTCTGAGCTTTCACAACCAGGGCAATTTGCTGCGGAGGAAACTGTAGTGATTGCAGGTCCAAAAGGGTCGATAGAGCGCGTACGTATTCTTGGCCCCGCTCGTTCCTTATCCCAAGTGGAAGTAAGCTGGACAGATGCGATGAAATTAGGGCTGAAGCCACCACTAAGAATATCTGGTGATATTCAAGGTTCAAGCCCTGTTACATTGATTGGTCCAAAGGGGAGTGTCGTGTTAAATGAAGGACTCATTATTGCACAGGCACATATTCATATGTCCCCAGCGGATAGTGCGAGATTCCAAGTAGTAGATGGACAATCAGTTCAAATCAAGGTGGAAGGTATTCGCCCGATTATTTTATCAAATGTGGTTATCCGTGTTTCAGAGCGCTATCGCTTAGAAATGCATATTGATACAGATGAAGCAAATGCAGGGTTAATTCAACAAGGAACACTTGCAGAAATTTTGTATCATCAAGTAAGCGAACCAGCTATCGCTGTGAAAGAGCAGTCGCCAGTCGTACAGAAAGTAGAACAGCCATCCGTCTATCATTATGACAAAAAGCTACTTTCACAAATAGAAGTGCTCGATATCGATGCACAAGAAATTGTCGTTCCAAAGAAAACCATTGTGACAGCATTGGCTTATGATAAGCTGCGAGAGTTAAATAAAACATTAACAATCCGCTCGGAGTAGTAAGACAAGCTGTGTCGCATAAAGAGGGTGAAGTTCATGCAAATGGGAAGAGTGATAGGCAGTGTATGGGCAACTCGCAAGGAGGAAGGGTTGAATGGTTTAAAGCTACTAATCATTCAACCAATTGATTCCAATCAACAGCCGATTCGCACAGAAATGGTTGCAGCTGATCGCATAGGAGCGGGTATTGGTGATGATGTACTTATTACAAGTGGTGGATCATCACGCTATATTATGAAAGAAAATCCGTTACCGATTGATGCAGTTGTCATTGGTATTATTGATTCTACGGAAGTAATGAGAGGTGAGGACAATGAGTAGCGCAATTGGAATGATCGAAACAAAAGGATTAGTTGGTTCTTATGAAGCTGCTGATGCGATGATTAAAGCGTCAGACGTCACAATCGTCAAACAAGAATTTGTTGATGGTGGCATCGTGACGATTGTCGTGAAGGGTGACGTAGGTTCTGTACAAGCAGCAGTAGAAGCTGGAAAAGCAGCCGCTATGCGTGTTGGTGAATTATTAGGCGCTCACGTCATTCCGAGACCTGATGAAGATGTCTTTAAAATGATTAAAGGACCAGAGGCACCAAAGAAAAAGCCTGTCTCTGCACCAGCAGCAACGCGGGCGAAAAAAACAACAGAAGCAACATCCGCAACAGATAACCGAGGTGAGGCATAGTGGCATTTCGTAAAAATAAAATCGCTGTAATTGGAGCAGGCCACACTGGTTCCACATTGAGTTTATTTTTAGCGCAGAAAGAATTAGGCGATGTGGTCCTTGTTGATATTCCAGAAGCCGAGAACCCGACAAAAGGGAAAGCTTTGGATTTGTTACAGACAGGCCCAATTGAAAAATTCAATGTGTCCATTCAAGGCACGAGTCAATATGAAGATATCGCTGGAGCAGATATTGTTGTCATTACAGCAGGCATTCCACGTAAACCAGGGATGAGTCGTGATGACTTAGTGACAACAAATGCCAAAATCATTCAACAGGTTTCAAGACAAATTAAACATTATGCTCCAAATAGTATTGTTGTTGTGTTGAGTAATCCTGTTGATGCCATGACGTATGTGTGTCATAAGGAAACAGGCTTTGCCAAAAATCGTATCATTGGTCAATCGGGTGTGTTAGATACAGCTCGCTTTAATACGTTTGTTGCGCAGGAGCTTCACATTGCACCAGAGGATGTATCAGGCTTCGTGCTAGGTGGACATGGCGATGAGATGGTGCCATTAATCCGTTATTCCTATGCAGGCGGCATTCCATTAGAGAAGCTAATTCCTCAGGATCGACTGCAGCAAATCGTCGAGCGTACACGTAAAGGTGGCGGAGAAATTGTCGGCTTACTAGGCAATGGTAGTGCCTACTATGCACCAGCCGCAGCGTGTGCCCAGATGGTTGAAATCATTATCAAGGATCAACGAAAAATTATCCCTTCTATTGCTCTTTTAGAAGGAGAATATGGGTACCACGATCTCTTTTTAGGGGTACCAACGATTTTAGGTGGCAATGGCATCGAATCTGTCATCGAATTGCACCTAACAAATGAAGAACAAACAGCCCTTCAGCATTCTGCAGAGGCTGTGAAACAGGTAATTGCTATTTGCCAAAACATTGAATAGGGTAAACAGACTCTATTTTTCAATGGATCGAAAGGATCCCCAACTTTCTTTCCATAAGACTTCATGATAGCTCAAAAAAATGTTTGATTGGAAACCGAACATGACTTGAAAGCTAGCGTAAATCCCCCATTTTTAGAGAAAGCTCTCAACTGTAGCAGGCGCAAAAGCTTGCTACAGTTTTTTTATTGCACCTTCACAACTTATATCATAAAAACAATTACCGATTCTACTATAATCAAAGTAGGAGGGATGTGGATGAACAGTATCGTACAGGAGATGATTGATTGGATTGAAAGTCACCTATTAGAAGGATTTTCATTAGAGCATTTAGGGAAGGATATGGGCTATTCTCCGTATTATTGTTCTTTTAAATTCCATCAGATGACCGGGATGACAATTAAAAAATATAGATCACTACGCAAAATCTATCTTGCATCTATTGCATTAAAAGACCCCCAAGAGAAAATAATTGACATCGCCTTTCACTACGGCTTTTCATCACAGGAATCCTTTTCTAGAGCCTTTAAAAGGTACTTCGGTATAAGTCCGAATGATTACAGAAAGTCTCCTCAACCTTTACAAACCTTTGTAAAGTTGAAATTACAAAATGATGGAGGATGGTTTACAATGGATATTTCTCAGAAATTAAAAATTGAAGCGTTACAAGAGAAGATCAATGCGCAATACGATCGAGAGATCTTGAATGTATTAAATGGTCAAATGATGTATGAGGAGTTTGTCAAACAGCAATTAATGGGCAATAGTGATTACGTACCTTTCAATGAAGCGATGTGTGCGAATCCAACGACTAGTCCGATTTTCAGTGAAGAATTTAATAAACTTCGTGCTACAGGGCATCAGGTGGCATTACAAGAATATGAGCAGGTGACATTAAATCCGTTGAAGCCATTACTGACAAATGACTATCAATGTATCGTTTTATGGTTTGGTGATGATATGTTTTGTCAGATGAACTTACTGACAGTGCTGGCTTTCCTGGAGCAACAAAGGTATCAAGGCAAAGTCTATTATTATATGGTCAAGGAAATGACCTATGATGTGGAGGAAACAGAGATAGAACTTGGACCTTATGGGGAGGTCTATCAAGAGGTGTTGATGCACCATCGTCTGCCCAAGACAACGCTTATACCTGTCATGTATCAGGGCATTCAATTATATTTCAACTATTTAAAGGAAGAGAATGAGATCACTACATATATAAAAAAACACCTCAATCTATCTCAAAATGACCTGTTAAAGCAATTGTTTTCCCTATTTCCACACTATGGATTAGGAGATATTCAATATATCAAAATAATAGAGAAGTTAAAAAGAGAATATTCTGAATAATTTACCTAGAAAGTCCACAATATACAAAATTTTCGAAAATATGATAAACTGATAACGTGAAAAGGAGGATGAATGCATGACTGTTCAACAATTTACAGACTATGTGAAGAAGATGCAGCATTATGAGGAAGCACTCAATGTGATTTATTGGGATATGCGGACGGGTGCACCAAAAAAGGGGTTAGCGCAACGTTCTGAGGTAATTGGTACATTATCAGCCTCCTTATTTGATATGCAGACGAGTGAAGAACTAGGAGAGCTTTTAGCAGCATTAGAGGTACAAAAAGCTGATCTTGACTATGTAACACTGCGTTTAGTAGAAGAAGTAAGAAAGAATTACGATCAAAATAAAAAAATCCCTGCGAATGAATACAAACAATTCGTCATTCTTCAATCAAAGGCGGAAACGGCTTGGGAAGAAGCGAAGGCCAGCAATAATTTTGCCTTATTCCTACCTTATTTAGAGGAAATCATTCAATGGCAGAAAAAGTTCATTCAATACTGGGGTATTAAAAATGGATCTCCATACAATACATTACTAGATTTATATGAACCAGATATGACAACAGATGTCTTAGATCAAGTATTTGGTGATTTACGTGAATCCATTGTGACGCTTGTTCAAAAAATTGCTCATTCATCGAATAAACCAGACACTAGCATGTTATTTAAGCATTTCCCGCGTGAGGAACAGCGTGAATTATCGTTAGAATTGCTTGCTCAGCTTGGCTATGACTTCGATGCTGGGCGTTTGGATGAGAGTGTCCACCCATTCATGATTGGTTTAAACTACGGAGACGCTCGTATTACAACAAAATATGATGAAAATGATTTCCGTTCGGCTATTTTTGGCACGATTCATGAGTGCGGTCACGCGATGTATGAGCAAAACATTGATGAAAAACTTGCAGGTCTGCCATTAGCTACGGGTACATCGATGGGGATTCATGAATCTCAATCATTATTTTATGAAAATTTTGTCGGTAGAAATGAAAAGTTCTGGGAGCATAACTATGAGCGCCTTCAACATTTCTCACCAGCACAATTTGGTGATGTTGCATTAGCCGATTTTTTACGTGCCATTAATATGGTCGAACCATCTTTTATTCGTATTGAAGCGGACGAATTAACGTATCCACTACATATCATGATTCGCTATGAAATTGAACGTGATTTGTTCAATGGTGATTTACAGGCGAAGGATCTGCCACAAGTGTGGAATGATAAATATGAGGAATATTTAGGCATTCGTCCTGAGACAGATGCAAAAGGAGTATTACAAGACATGCACTGGTCAGGAGGCATGTTCGGTTATTTCCCATCCTATGCATTAGGAATGATTTATGCAGCACAATGGAAGCATGCGATGGACAAGGATATCCCTAATTTTGACGAGTTACTGGAAAAAGGGGAGCTGCTACCAATTCGCGAATGGTTAACTGACAAAGTCCATCAATATGGGGCATTGAAAAAACCGTTCGAATTGTTAAAAGAAGCGACAGGGGAAGGCTTAAATGCCAAGTACCTTGCAGACTATTTACAAGAAAAATATACAAAGCTATATCAGTTATAAAAAACAAGCGATTTCTCTACAATGAGAAATCGCTTTATTTCTAAATGCTTACCACAATTGATAGCCTTTGGAGCCGGCTGGTGAGTTCGAGATAATATCGATAATTGGTACTGTGTAAGCGAATAAAATTAAGGCTACTAAAATAACAAGCCAGATTTTAAAGTTTTCTAAAATAGCTGGTGTTGGACCGCTAAGCTCATGTACATCACCTACAGGGAATTCTTCTTCACCTTTAGGTGCGAACCAAGCTAATTTCACCACGATATAAATGATCACTAGGATGGCGATAAAGAGAATTGTTCCACCCACAGCTTGCGCGATTTGATAAGGAATCCAATCATAAGCCTGCTGAGCGCCACCATATTCTGAGTAATCTGAGCGACGAGGAGCACCGAACAGACCAGCAATATGCATCGCAGAAGACATAATCGTCATACCAGTAGCCCATAAGATACCAGCGAAATTACTAAGATTATTTAAAGACTTCGAAAGTGTACGACCTGTTAAATGTGGAATTAACCAGAATGCCGCACCGAAGTAAGTTAAAACAACAGCTGTTGCAATCGTTAGATGGAAATGTCCTGTAACCCAAATGGTATTATGAATTAATTGGTTCATTTGATAAGAGGCATTGACAATTCCGCCTGCACCCCCTGGAATAAATGACACCATACCGATAAATGGTACGAAGAAACGAGCATCCTTCCATGGCAATTTTTTAAACCAACCGAATAACCCTTTACCACCTAATTCACGACCACGTAACTCGAACATCGCAAACATCGAGAAGGCTGTCATCAGAGATGGCACGATTACAGCGAATGTTAATACAACTTGAATGAACTTCCATGTACCATCAATACCAGGCTCTGTTAACTGATGGTGAATCCCAACAGGAATAGAGAAGAGTAAGAACAGCATAAACGAAAGTCTTGCTAAAGAATCGGAGAAAATTTTTCCGCCAATTACTTTTGGAATAATCACGTACCAAACCATATAGGCAGGTAATAACCAGAAGTATACGAGTGCATGACCAAAATACCAGAAAAGGGTACGCGATAATGCCACATCGACACGCTCAATTAAACCTAATGACCATGGTAACAATTGAATTAAAACAGAAGCTGCAACACCAAGCGTTGCCACGAACCACATTAAATTATTAACAACTACCATAAATGATAGTAATGGGCTGCGTTGTCCGCTCGCTTTATTTTCTTTACGCCACTGGACATAACGTAAAATTTGACCTACGCCGCCAACCCAAGAACCAACTACGACTAATGTAAGACCTAAATAGAAAATCCAATGTGCCTTTAATGGTGCATAGAATGTATAAAGAACAGTTGCTTTATTCAATAAAACCATCGTTGCGGCAGCAGCTGTACCGATAGTCATTAACCAGAAACCAATCCAGCCAAGTCTTCGTTGAGTATCAGTGAATGTACCTGATGTTCGACTTACACTTGCAATTTGGAAGCCGTAAATAAAGAATGTAGTTAATATAAGACCGAGTAGTACACCATGAACTGTTAATACTTGATAATAACCAATGCCTGCTGGTAATGTAAATTGACCAGAACGTACAAAAACTTGTAATAAACCTGCAAGACCACCTAATAACAATGCGATAAATGCCACGTAAATATGTGCCATTGCTAGCTTTGCATCTCGACGATCCACTTTTGTCATTGAATTAGTGTGACTCATTTGAATCCACCACCTTTAGCATAGAGTGCATCATCGTATGTCCTGTACCACAATACTCATTACATACGATTAAAAACTCGCCAACCTTATTGACTTCTGTCACATATTCCGAAATATAGCCAGGCTCAAGCATCATATTGATATTCGTACCTGCAACCTCAAAACCATGCATAACATCTTCGCTTGTCGCGATAAATTTTACCTTTGCACCAAGTGGAACCTCAATTTGTGGAGGATTATAATTGAATGCAGAAGCAACTACCACCACTTCGTAATCCCAATCCTTACCTTCAACCTTATGGACACCTGGATTATCAAAAGGTGCTGTCTCTTTCACTTTCTCGTAATCTAGTGTTTTTTTACCATTGTTTGGATGGGAGCCTTGATGAAATGCCCCGATACCGAGAATGATCAGGAATGCGACTAAAGTGGCAACTCCAAACACAAGCCAGTATTTCTCATACTTATGTATGTGCATATGTTTCTGTCCCTTCTTCGTAGATTAAAACCGTCCAATGAACAAATCGAAGCAGTACACCCAAAGTAAAATGATGATAATACCTACTCCAAAAACTGCATAGAGTGAACCTTTTAAATTTTCATCTGACTTCTTTTTGTTTGCCATTTTTGCTCCTCCTACGCTTTTTATTGTTGTGTTTCTTATTGTCATCATATAAAAATCCACTACATTTTGATGTGAAAAAAATCACACTTCTAGGGGAAATGTGTGAAGAAAGTGTGAAGAATTGTGAAGAGAAAAAAACAAGCTATCTCAAAAGTCATTGAGATAGCTTGTTGACGTACTATATTTTGCTTAATTTTAATAAAAACAAAAGATTGGTAGGAAAGTGCATTCCTTTTTTTGTCATTCTTTTTATGCGAATGACAAGTTTTTTACATGTGTGCTGTCTGCTTGAGCATACAATGTCTTATTTGGGATCTTTATCAAATCTTGTTTTCTATTCTTCTTCCTCTATTGTTAATAGAACTGTTAGTGCACCAATGCTTGGGACCGAAACTGGGAGAGCAAATGCTTTTTCAAAACCGTATAATTTTGTAGTGCCCACCATCACCGTTGGCGGAGTGATATCAATTTCTAAGCTTTCTTGCCCAACAGCTGTACATAAATTTCCTGCAATCATATTACCGAATTCTCCTGTAAAGGATTCTAGCATTTCTCCCTCTAACGGCATACCGAACATTGTACTGCCAATCCCACTAAACACATCAGGAGAGGAATCAATGATGACGCGTCCCTTTAAATCTCCGATTAAGCCAATTAATACGCCCATTTGTTGCTGTTGAAAGGGTTCAGAAATAATACTAGGCGACTTTACTTCTATATCCATAGGAAGAATGGTTTTTAAAGCGTGGATTGTCCCGTTTAAAATAGTTTGAAAGTACTTCGAATTACTCATCATTACCGCATCCTTTTTCCGACTTTTCTACATCTTACCATGTAAAAAGGGTAATATGAAAGTATGTCTTGACGAATTAACGTGAAATTTATAATATATTAATGAGAATGATTTTCAAATTCAATGCAAACATCTAAAAACTTAACGAAAAATAACTAAGAAGGAGCGGTTAGCAATGACATTCGTATTGATTGGAGCAGCTGTAGTGATCTATATTGGAGTTGGGAAATACGTCATGAAACAGGCGACTGCACATTTGAAATAAGAGATAATACTTGATAAACATTTTTAGGCATGGTCCGAATATTCGGGCCATGTTTTTTTGTATTTCTAGGAATGAAGATCGTGAATAAATGAGTTAAACGTTTTTTTGGAATAATTTAATTAAAATGAATTTTTATTTTTTTCTGAAAACTATTGAAATAACCCGGTTTTTTCTGTTAAGATTTTAAAAAATGGAATCGCGTTTCATATTTTGGAACGGAGGGGGAAATGAGTTTGAATATTTTAGAAGTAAGCGATTTGAAAATAGGTATTCAACAAAATAAAAAAGATATTGCTATTGTGAATGGAGTATCATTTCAACTTGAAAAAGGCAAAACTTTGGGGATTGTAGGGGAATCAGGTTGTGGAAAAAGCATGACATCACTTTCACTTATGGGATTGTTACCTACTGGGGTTAACTGGCAAGGTGGAGAAGTTTACATAGATCAAAAGCAAATTAATAAAAAGTCGAAGAAGGAATGGCGAAAGATTCGTGGGAAAAAAGTTTCTATGATATTTCAGGAACCAATGAGTTCGCTCAATCCAGTGTATAAAGTCGGTTCGCAAATTATGGAAATGATTCATAGTCATGAAAAAATTTCAAGGAAAGAAGCTCATGAACGTGCCGTTGACATGCTTCGTCTCGTAGGTATTCCTCGTCCCGATAAAGTAGTGAATGAATATCCTCATCAATTATCAGGAGGAATGCGACAAAGGGTTATGATTGCCATGGCATTGGCTTGTGGACCAGAAATATTAATTGCAGACGAGCCTACTACAGCATTAGATGTGACAATTCAGGCTCAGATTTTAGATTTAATGAAAGACATACAAGAAAAACTAGATATGTCCATCATTTTAATTACCCATGATCTTGGTGTAGTAGCGGAAATATGTGAGAGAGTAATCGTGATGTATGCTGGTGAAATTGTTGAAGAGGCTACAGTGCTAGATTTGTTTAATCAGCCGCTTCATCCATATACCAAAGGGTTATTAAATTCATTGCCTGACATTGAATCAGAACAAGAGTACCTTCCATCAATTGAAGGGGTGGTGCCATCACCATCCGATATGCCTTCAGGTTGTAGATTTTTCGATCGATGCGAATTTGCAACAGATCAATGTAAAAAGAAGCCTGATCTATTTACAACGTCTAATGGTACCAAGGTAAGATGTTGGCTGTATGAAGAGAACGAAGTGGGAGGGGGAATTGTCAATGGGCAGTCCATTGTTAGAAGTTAAACACTTAAAGAAATATTTTTCAGTTAAAGGATCTCGTTCAGGGCATTTAAAAGCAGTAGATGATGTTTCATTTTTTGTAAATGAGGGTGAGGTTTTAGGAATTGTCGGAGAGTCAGGGTGCGGAAAGTCGACTATGGGTAAAACATTAATCCAACTTCTTACACCTACTGAAGGCGAAATTTTACTGAATGGAGAAAATATTGCCACTCTTAGCCCAAAAGAGGTACGTCAAAAACGTCGTGATATGCAAATCATCTTTCAAGACCCTTTTTCTTCCCTTAATCCTCGTATGAAGGTGTTTAAAATAATCGAAGAACCTTTGGTGAATTTTGGAATAGGTACAAGGGAAGAGAGAAAGCAACGTGTTTATGAAGTAGCCAAACAGGTTGGACTTACACAAAAGCAGTTAGAACGTTTTCCACATGAATTTTCAGGTGGTCAAAGACAACGAATTGGAATTGCTAGAGCATTAGTGTCCAATCCAAAATTGATTGTTGCAGATGAACCAGTATCTGCTCTTGATGTTTCGATTCAATCTCAAGTATTAAATATTATGAAAGATTTAAAAAAGGAAATGAACCTTACCTACATTTTCATATCTCATGATTTAAGTGTAGTGCATCACTTTTGTGACCGCATAGGGGTAATGTACTTAGGTAAGTTAGTGGAAATGGCAGATAAACACGAATTATTTAATAATCCTAAACATCCATATACAAAAGCTTTACTATCAGCATTACCAAAATCTCATCCTTCAAAAGGAAAGGAGCGTATTGTGCTAAGTGGAGATGTTCCCAATCCTGCTAATCCACCATCGGGCTGCACATTCCATACACGATGCCCAAACTGCATGGAAATATGTAAGGTGACACCTCCAAAATTAAACAAAATTGGCGATAAACATGAAGTTTCCTGTTTACTTTATGAAGAGCAAATGGAGCGATTAACATGAGCAAAACATTGGAAAAAGGTATTAATATTTTAACGTTATTTACTGAAGAGAAACCTTCTTGGCGGTTAGACGAGCTAGCAATCGAAACAGATATTCCTAAACCGACTTTACATAGGTTTTTAAAAACATTTACAGATTTAGGCGTATTAAAACGTCCTTATATTCAAAGTGGTGGACAGTTAGTATTGAGTGATCATTATCTACTTGGGAATAAACTCATTGAATTAGGTGCAATTGCAGCAAATTCAATTGAAATTCGCTCTTTGGCTATACCGTATATGAAGATGTTGCAACAGAAGTTTGACTTGGCTGTTCAACTAAGCGTACTGGATGAAACAGATGGTCTTTATATTGAAAAAATTGAAAGTTTAAAACCGGTTTTACTTTATACACGAGTGGGAAGAAGAGCACCACTTTATGCAGGCGCTTGTTCAAGGGTACTTTTATCCTTTCAATCAGAGGAGAAAATTAATGAGGTACTTCAAAAACCTCGTAAAAAATATGCTAGTGGAACACCTGTTACTGATGAAGAGATATTTGAACTCATTGAATTTGGGAAAAAAAATGGCTATGCCTACAGCGTATCAGAATTGGAAGAAGGCACTGTATCAATAGCAGTACCGATTTTCAATAGCGAACGCAAAGTAGAATACTCGATTAGTATAGCGGGCATAGAGACGCTAATACCAAAAGAAAAAATAAATGCATTTTTAGAAGGTCTGTGGGAAACGGCAGCTTCAATATCTGCTGAACTAGGTTATTCGATGCCATATCCATATGGCGTATAGATAGCACAAATACAAAAGGGGATGAACAATGTATGAAGAAACAAAAATGGATTGCGCTATTACTTGTTTGTATAATGATTGTTTTAACAGCATGTAGTGGTGGCACATCATCAAAAGACGAAAGTAAAAACGGTAGCAAATCATCTGGTGAAAACCCAGCAACAACACGTGGAAATGAATTAGTTATTCGTGTGGCTGGAGATCCACAAAACTGGGACCCAATTGATACGTTTTTACTTGCTTGGAGTACAGTAGCAACATCGGTATTTGAAGGATTAGTAAGTCGTTCTCTAGATTTAGAAATTCAACCAGGGTTAGCGGAATCTTGGGAATATATAGATGATAAAACGATTGTGTTTAAACTACGACAAGGTGTTACCTTCCATAATGGCGAACCGTTTAATGCGGAAGCAGTTAAATTTACATTTGATCGTTTACTAGGAGAAGAAGGTCAAAAAGGTCCGCAATATTCAAACTATACGTCAATTGATAATGTTGAAGTAACAGGTGACTATGAAGTTACTATGCACTTAAATGCCATTGACCCAGTTTTACTGACTAAGCTTTCAGGATATGGTGCTGTCATCGTACCACCTAAATATATCCAAGAACAGGGTGCAGAGAATTTTGACATGAAGCCTGTTGGTACTGGTCCATTTAAAATGACTGATTATCAACGTGATAAACAAGTAGTTATTGAGCGATACGATGATTATTGGAATAAAGACGCTATTAAACTAGATAAAGTAACATTTAAAGTGATTCCAGAAACAGCGACGGCACTGGCAGAATTACAAACAGGAAATATTGATATTATGACACGTTTAGAAGTTTCGCAAGCGGCAACAGCAGAAGGAACTGATTTCATTGAATTAAAGGATGTGTCCACTCCTACAGCGTATTCAATTCGCTTTGATACAGCACAAAAGCCAGTTGATGATGTACGTGTTCGTCAAGCGATTAACTATGCCATTGATAAGGAAACAATAGTGAAGGAAATTTTAGGTGGCTATGGTAACCTCATTAGTTCTTTCCAAAGTAATCTATCTTTTGGCTATAACAAAGATTTAGAGCCATATCCATATGATCCAGAAAAAGCAAAAAAATTACTTGCGGAAGCTAAGGTTCCCGAAGGTACTACACTTGAATTCTTTATTCCAGGTACCGATGGGACATTTAAAGAAATTGCCCAAGCAGTAGCGTTTTATTTAGAAGAAGTGGGATTAAAAGTTTCAATTAATAGTGTGGAAAATACTACATTCCAATCAGAGTTAATACCACAAGGAAAAGCTGGCCAAATGTATAAAAATGGCTGGGGTGGTTGGACTTTAGATTTTGATAATACAGCTTATTTAATGTATCACGAAGGGGAATTCTGGAATCCATCCTATAAAAATGAAAAAGTAGAACAATTATTAGCGGCAGAGCGAGCAACGATTAATAATGAGGAGCGTCAAAAAATCTTTAAAGAGCTGACAGAAGTGTTATACGAAGATGCTGCAGAAGTTAATTTATATTCTGAGGTTGAAATATACGCAGTGAATAAACGAATAAAAGATTTCCAACCACCTCATGATGGCCGCTTTAGATTTGAAGGTGTCACTGTCGAGTAAGTAAAAAATTATGAGATAGTATGCTTGTCATACTATCTCTTTCATTTCAAATTAGGAGGATGGAATTATGCTTTCCTATATACTACGACGATTATCGCATACCGTGTTGGTGATAATTGCTGTCTCATTAATTATATTTTTCGCCATTCGTTTAACGGGTGATCCTGTAAGCATCATGTTCGGTGCAGGGGAACCATCACAACAAGCGGTAGAGGAACTGACAGCAAAGTTAGGTTTAGATAGACCTGTTTGGGAGCAATATATCATATTCATGAAAGATTTAGTAACGCTTGATTTTGGCACATCGTATCGTTCGAATAGTCCAGTTTTGGAAATGTTGTTAGAACGAGCATGGCCAACACTCGCACTTGCTTTAGGGGGGATGACTGTAGCATTGTTAATCGCTATTCCTATCGGTATCCTTTCGGCAGTTTATAAAGGCAAGTCTATTGATATTTTTGGGCGTATTTTTTCTTTATTAGGTATCTCTTTTCCTAATTTTTGGTTAGCGTTTATGCTAATCTTGATCTTTGCTGTTCAGTTAAAATGGTTACCCGTATCGGGCTTTGAGGGGTTTAGCTCATTGATCCTTCCATCCATTGCATTGGGTCTGATTTTATCTGGTATTTTAGTTCGATTAATTCGTACCTCTATGCTTGAGGTACTTAAAATGCAATATGTGACAACTGCTCGAGCAAAAGGAATTCGAGAATGGCTTGTCATTATTCGACACGCCTTTCGAAATGCCTTATTGCCAACTGTGACGTTTGTTGGGTTACAGTTTGGTGGACTCCTAGGAGGGGCTGTTATTGTAGAGCAAGTATTTTCTTGGCCAGGAATCGGAAGATTAATTGTTGATTCTATTAATCAACGAGATTATCCGGTTGTACAGGGTGGAGTAATTCTCTTAGCTCTTATCATGATTGTCGTAAATCTAATTGTGGATTTATGTTATTCATTAATTAACCCAAAAATACGCACTGGAAGAGGTGACAATTAATGACACAGATAATGGAAGCAGAAACAGTCGAAATAAAAAAGGTTAGCAGAATAATAAGTGTTTTAAAGTTTATTAAAAATAATCCAACTGGGATCATCGGTCTATTATTAGTTGTCACGACTATTCTTTGTGCGATATTTGCCCCATATATTGCGCCATATGATCCAGGAGCAGCTAGCTTAGGACATCGTTTAGATTTGCCCAAATGGTTAGACGATACTGGTAAGTCTCAATATTTACTTGGGGGAGACCAAGTTGGACGAGATTTGCTCAGTAGGATTATATACGGTGCTCGTATTTCACTATTGGTTGGTATTTGTGGTGTGCTCATTTCGTTAGTCCTTGGAACGTTTCTAGGAATTGTGTCAGGGTATTTTGGAAAATGGATGGACGATTTAATTATGAGGTTAGCTGAAGTTCAATTGGGTCTGCCATTTATTTTACTAGCAATTGTCATTATGAGTGTATTTGGAACAGGGATTGAAAAAATCATCATTATTCTTGGGCTTACATATTGGGTTAGCTTTGCAAGACTAATTCGAGGGGAGATTTTAGCTCTAAAGGAACAAGAATATATCCAGGCTGCAAAGGCAATCGGAGGAACACATTTTAAAATTATCCTTAAGCACATATTACCAAATGTTGCTTCTTCGATTTTAGTGTTAGCAACAATGTGTATCGCAGAGTTTATCTTATTAGAGGCTTCCCTAACATTTTTAGGGTTAGGTGTTGAACCGACAATACCGTCGTGGGGCGGCATGTTGGCAGATAGTCGGAATTATATGACGTCAGCTTGGTGGATTTCTGTATTTCCAGGTATTGCAATTATGTTAACTGTACTAGGCTTTAATTTACTAGGAGATTGGTTACGAGATCGCTTAGATCCAAATATGAAAGTTTAGGTGATACTGTGAACTCTAAAATATTTTCAATTTTATTTAATAAGAATGAAACGATAAAAAAGCCCTCTTTATTTATAAACTTACCTACAAATCTTGCTCCCATAGGATTAATTGATTTTTGTGCGAGGTTAGGCTTAGAGTCAAATGAAATAGATTTTGATTTATTTCAAGCGTCAAATCAGCAGTACTCAATGGAATTTTTACAACATAGTAGTACATTTATTTCACAGAATGGGTCCAACTTTACAGTCTATTATGAGACTGAGTCTTCGCTGTCAACGTTGTTAAGTACGATAGCAAGTGAAGGAATGGCCGAAACGTATACAGACATTCCATCATCTTATTATGAAAGTTTAAGTCACCTTTGGTCAGCCTATGGAACTGGTGAGAAGGACGAGGCACATCCACAACAGCATTTAAGTGTGAAAATTAATTTACAACAAGAAATAAAGTCCAATGCCATTATAAAAGAAGTTTGCTATCTTGCATTACGTTTAGGATTGTATGCTACCTCTGTTTCTTTACCAGTTATCACAAAAGATCATCGACATTTTTCAATTGACATCAAGCAAGGAACTGCAAATTTAATGGAGCTAAGTTCTAGAAACGTTATTCAAATTTGTGGTACAAAAGATAGCTTACCGACTGTTCTACATTCAATAGCAAAAGAAAAGCATGTGTCTGAAGGTGGCTTATTTGGTGTTTGGGAGCTAAATGAAAAACAAGTGAATGTAGCGGATTTATTGTATGAAACAACATGGGAAGATGAATCGGAAGCGTCATATATTATAAATGCTTTGCAAGATGAACCAAATAAAATGCTTGATGCTGAAATCTATCTTACAGCTTCTAAAAAAAATCGAGATGAATATTGTTTAGAATTGTATAAGAAATTTTCAAATTTAAAGACAATTACAGTTCGCTCTGCATTTAAAACAGGGTTATACTGGATATTAGAGGAAGTACTTCCATCTGTTTCAGGCCATTTTGAACAAGTAAAAATAGTATGTAAAGATGGGATTAGTGAAAACGGTTTAGAACAACATAATCGCTGGATTATGGAGCTTTATCCAGTGGATGAATTGATTGAAAGGCAATATGGTGTACCGAAAGAACATGTACAATTTGAGCTTTCAAGCACACAGCAGCACATTTACAGTGTCTATGTTGATGATGTATTAATTGCTGAACTAAATCCGTTAATTAGTGAATTGGATTATGTTGACGGTCAGAAAAAAGTCTATCCAACTACAGCTGGGTATAGATTATTTGAAAGTGGGAAACTAGTTCAAGAAAATGCAATATTGTCAGATCGTGAGCGTTTCTATAAAACGTACATCAATGAGTTTCTTCCTCAAATAGTGGGAAAATTAAATATTGATGTAACGAATCGTGATCAAGGACAATTGTTTCCTTTATTTGATCGAATCGAAATTGACTTTACTTCATCTGGAATTGAAGAAGAATTAAACGTTAAGCAAGAGGCAAACTCCTCCTTCGAAGCGTTATACGAAGATCTATATTTTAACACGCTAGATTATTTTAATGAGCTCGGTCGCCGATTAGTTAATCAACCTTATAAAGCTCCTGGTGGCATTATTCCCTCTATTCATATAGAGGAAAATATTTATAAGCCTATTAAAAGTGTAATACGGGCATACCAATGGCATGAAAAACCCAATCTAGTTCCAGTTACAAAAAGAATTTTATTTAATCCAGAAGGGCAATTTGAAACGGTAGAAATGTATTTAGGTAATTATCTCAAAGTAATGAAAGTGAATGATTATTTAAAATACAAAATTAAAAATGTTTATCAATTATCAACCCGGTATCAAAATTATTCTGAGGTCAAACTGAATTATGGGGATATATCTTACAAAGGGAATGTCATTCCATTTTTTGAAGTGACTGAGCCTATTACTAGTGACTTTTATTCAGGAATTAAAAAATCGGATGAAAAGCATACGATTGTCTTTGAAGCTGGCCATCATCCAAATGAAGTATCTAGTACACCTGCTATATTAGAGCTAATGGAAGATATTATTTGTCACCATCCTGAAATCTTGAAAAAGATTAATATAATCATTATTCCGTTATCAAATCCAGATGGTTATGAAATAATGGAGAGCTTGACAAAAGAACATCCAAAATGGAAACATCATGCTGCAAGATTTAATGCAGTAGGTTTAGAGTTTGCCCATGTCAAATTTCAAGAAAGCGTATTTGGTGAGGCAAATGTTTTACCACTCATCTTAAAAAAATGGGCACCTGATATAGTAATTGATGATCATGGAATCCCTGCTCGTGAATGGGTTCAACCATTCGCAGGGTATGCATGTCCACCTATTTTTCCTGTTTCTTATACGCTTCCGAGTGCCAAGATTTATGGAATTGGTCGTTACGCGGATTATGATACGAGGGAAGTCCAGGCTAAAAATCTAGAACTAGTAGCTGAAAAAGTGAATATGTTTTTTGAGGGCTCAACATTTGCCCAAGAAAATGCTTATTGGCGTGAACGCTACTATAAATATGGCACAAAATGGGATCCGCAAAAGTACCCAATTGAGGAAATGGGGAATATTAATTTTTATCGGAGTATGGAAGTTACGCCAACTTACTCATCTGTTAGTATATTACGCTACCCGCAGTGGGTGGCTCTAGATATCATTTCTGAAGTGTCCGATGAAATTGTTTATGATGAAGAATTAATTTCTTGTATTGAAGCACATAAATTATTTAATCAAGCTATTATTGAAGCTACAATTTCTACTAAAGTAAATAAAATTAATCAATCTGGACGCTATATTAAAAAACGTCCGATAGAAATCAGGTGACAAATATGACAAAAATATTATTAACAGGGTTCGAACCATTTCTTGATTATAAAATAAATCCAACGATGCAAATTGTGGAAGCATTAAAGGGAAAGAAGATAGATGGCTATGATATTGTCGGACGAATTCTATCTGTAGATTTTCAGCAATCAGCGGAGCAATTAAAACAACAGATAGAAGAAGTGAAACCGCAAATCATTATCTCATTAGGATTAGCTGGGGGGCGTTTTAAAGTAACACCGGAGCGCATTGCCATTAATGTGAAAGATGGAGAGCCTGATAATAATGGCTACACACCAGTTGATGAGCGTATCCATGAGGAGGGGGCAGATGCTTATCTAACAAACTTACCGATTCGCAGTATGGTGAATCGTTTGCAGGCAGAAGGATATCCAGCCGAAATCTCCAATACAGCGGGTACATACTTATGTAATAACATTATGTATGAGGGGCTTGCTTATGCACAGCTACATGAAGGGGTTCGTGCTGGCTTTATTCATATTCCAGCATCATTTGAGCTAGCAATCCAACATGGCAAAATTCCCGGCTGGAATATCGGAGATTTAATAGCTGCGGTAACGCTTTGTATTGAGGAGACGGTACGTGCAACCAATCATTGATTTTCCTCATTCGATGTGGATTAGTCAACATACTATTCGTTTTGCATTCAAGGAGGAAATCTCCCACTCAAATTTTCACGCGGTCCAAACGTTTAATAGGTTTCTGAAACAGCAGCTACGGCATAACCTAGTCGAAAGTGTTGCAAGCTACCATACTGTGACAGCTTATATTAAACAAAAAATAGATGTTGAACGTTTAGGCATGCAGTGGCTTGAGATGCAAACCTCCACAACAATTGATAAAGGAACGAATCGTCTTTTAAAAATACCCGTCTGCTATGATGAGGAATTTGCCTTAGATAGCAAGCGCGTAATGGATTTCACAGGGCTATCTTTTGAGGACATTAAAACATTGCATGTGTCCAAAAGCTATTATGTTTATTTAATCGGCTTTTTACCAGGTTTCCCCTATTTAGGTGAGCTTGATCCTAAGTTGTTTGTGCCACGCTTACAGAAACCAAGGGCATCTGTATCAGCGAGTTCCGTTGGAGTTGGGGGTGGACAAACAGGAATCTATCCTGTCGATTCACCTGGTGGCTGGAATATTATAGGGAAGACACCTTTGGATTTATTTGATGTACATGGCAAAGAGCCGTTTTTATTTGCACTTGGAGATGAAGTTCAATTTTATGAAATAACCAAACAGCAATTTTGGGAAATGAAAAGCAAAGGAGTGTAGCGATTGAAGCCACTTCTGCTCGTAACAAAACAAGGGGTTTATGGTAGCTTACAAGACAAAGGAAGGTACGGCTATCGGGCATTTGGTATTCCGTTATCTGGACCAATGGATCACCTATCGTTTCAAGCAGCTCAAAGAATCTTGCATCATTACCATGAACAGACGTCTTTTGAAATGTTTGTTGGTGGTTTTGAATTTGAGGCACTGGCTGATGGTGTCTATGTATTAACGGGTGGATATAGTACATGCTTGGTTAATCATGTACCAATTGAAATGTGGAAAACATTCCATTTAACGAGAGGTGATATACTATCTATCAAGAGTGTCCATCAAGGCTCTATTGTTTACTTAACACCATTAAGAGGATTTCATACAAACGATGAGCTTGGTAGCCAATCCTGCCTTCCGCTTGGGAATTTGGGAACATGCATTACAAAAGGAAGTATTTTGTATGGGCAGGTATCAGCATCTTTAAAATATAATAGAGGGCTATATGCACCCTATCGTCCGAGGTTTGACAGTTCCATTACGGTTCGATTGTTTAAAGGACCGCATTTTCATTTATTTACAGAAAAGAGTCAACAACAATTTTTACAAAATCCTTTTCAATTTATCGGCGGCAATCGTATGGGCTACTACATAAAAGGACCTGCCTTACAACTTCAGGAAATGAAAGATATTCTGTCAGAAGCTACTCAGTTCGGAACGATCCAAGTGCCTCAAAGTGGTGATCCCATTATTTTAATGGCTGATGCACAAACAGTAGGAGGCTATCCTATTATCGCGACAGTACATGAAGAGGATTTACATAAAGTAGCGCAAATGCGTATGTATAACACAATACACTTTGTACTGGAGGAAGCATGATGCCAATTGATATTAATTGTGATCTAGGTGAAAGCTATGAAGCTTTTATCACGGGAAAAGATGAAGCACTCTTAGACTATGTAACATCCATCAATATTGCATGCGGCTACCATGCAGGGCATCATTCGATCATGCATCAAATTGTACGCAGTGCCATTCGTAAAAATGTTCACATTGGTGCACATCCAGGCTATCCTGATCGAGAGGGATTTGGTCGCCGCAATATGGAATGTAGCCCAGCTGAAATTTACGATATGATGGTTTATCAGATGGGTGCCTTACAAGCCTTTGTGCAGCTTGAAAATGGTACGCTTCATCATGTTAAACCACATGGCGCACTCTATAATCAATGCGCGAATGATCGTGAAAAAGCGTTAGCTGTAGTCAATGCAGTGTATGATCTTAATCCACAGCTTATTTTATATGGCTTATCGGGCAGCCTCATTGTGGAGATTGCTAGAGGCAAGGGGCTTCAAGTATATGAGGAGGTTTTTTCGGATCGACGCTATAACGATGACGGCACATTAGTGAACAGACAGGAGCCAAATGCCTTAATACAATCGGAAGAGGAAATGCTCGTGCATGTAAAAGGTATTTTGACTGCTAATGAAGTGATGTCCGTCCAGTCCAAAAAAATTAAAGTTGCGGTCCAAACCTTATGTATACATGGAGATGGCCCACATGCGCTAGACTATGCAAAAAAAATTGCAGGTCTCAGAAAGCAATCACAATAATAAGAATGGATGCCCTAAACAAGGCATCCATTTTGTTTAGATTGTCGTCACAAGTTCAACAGCTTCAAGCACAATTGGCGTACCAGCAGAAAGTGTACCTGTGACAGTATTGAACGTTATATCGTCTGCAGAAACTGTATAGGCACCACCCTCTTGAAGAACACCATTGATATATAAGTTATAGTAACCATTTGCGACTTCTGGAAATACTGTTGCTGCTGTACCACTATCATTTAAAAATGTTGTTGCAGCGACTGTCGTGCCATCTGCAATGGCAAGGGGTGCAGCTAAGACGTTAAAAAATCTCGTAGAAGTACCAGTTACATTGACGTGAATATTAATAATGGAAAGTGCCACCCGATTCACCTCCTTTCATTTTGTTGTAAAGCCTAGCGATTCAATAATGATGGGTGTTCCTCTATACAATGTGGCATTATAAGGTACGATTGTTAGGGAGGCTGGGGTTATCGTATAAATGCCGCCTTCCTGCATCACTGCATTAATATAAAGGTTAACGTAACCATTGGGTGAAAAAACTGTAAACTCAGTAATGGTATTTGCATCATCATTCCAAAAGAGATCCGCTGGAAGCGTTGCCCCATTAGATAGATCGAGATCGGCTGTAACGATATAAAAATATCGCTGGATCGTTGGTATAATCGTTCCTTCTGGGACTATTTCAGAAGGAGGATTAATAGGTATTCCGTTTGTTGCTTTTATACGGGGCCAGATAAATCGGTCCTCACAGTTACATGAACAATATTTTTCGATGATTTGACGAGACCTAGGATTCATCATATGTCATCACACTCCCTTCATAAAAAATAACTTTGCCCCGAATATGCTTACTATAAAATATGAAGAAAATATAAAAAGAACTAGTTGACCATCTATCATTTGGCATAGATTTTTTGTATAAACAAGTTTTATGGTGAAAGCTATTAGGATGGAAACGTTGGCATATATGCTTTAAATTAGTGTTATACTTTGCTAGTTGAATAAGGTAGAATACTAATTATGAATAATTAACGAAAAAGGGGTTACTGGTTTCATGAAAGATTTTGAACAACAATTGGAGGGGCTATTAAAGCAAGCCTCTTTGCAATACATAATTTATCAGCATAATGGTGATACAGAGCGCATGGATAAAACTTCACTTTTTGCTCGAAAAATTCAGCAAAAAGAGTATGTGATTGGCTTCGCAGGCCATTTCTCAGCTGGGAAATCAAGTATGATTAATGCGCTGTCTGGTGAAAATTTACTGGCATCTAGTCCAATTCCAACAAGTGCGAATATCGTGAAGGTGCATAAATCAGAGGAAGACTTTGCGATTGTTTATATGCACAATGAAAAGCCTGTAAAATTTGAGGCTGGCTATGATTTCAAAACGGTAAAAGAGCTAAGTAAAAATGGGGATTTAGTGTCACAAATTGAGATTGGACACAGCGCCTCTACACTCCCACTAGGCGTTACTGTGATGGATACGCCAGGAGTAGACTCCACAGATGATGCACACCGCATGTCAACGGAATCAGCACTACATATTGCCGATATCGTATTTTATACAATGGACTACAACCATGTGCAGTCGGAATTAAATTTCCAATTCACAAAGCAATTAATGAAATATAATCCAAATGTTTATTTAATTGTCAATATGATTGATAAGCATAAAGATAATGAATTGAGCTTCGAAGAATTTAAAGCAACGGTTCATCAATCCTTTGCAGCATGGGGCGTTGTGCCAAAGGGTGTGTTCTTCACATCATTAAGAGAGCCTGAACATCCTCATAATGATTTTGAGGCTGTAAAGAAAATCGTGATGGACAGTATGAATGATTGGCAGGAGCAGCTTGTACAAACTGCTACAAATACATTGTCTTTATTACAAAGCGAGCATGACAATTATTTAATGGAAGAAAGACAGGATCGTTTAGCGATTGATGAAGAAATTTTAAGTGCGGATGACTGGGCACACCATCAAGATATTTTAGAGCAATACAATAAATTAAATCGTCAGGTTGAATTATTCTCCGTAGAGGCATGGAACGAAACATTTGAAGAACAGCGTAAGGAATTACTTGCTAATGCAGCTATTATGCCAGCTGATTTACGCGACCGCTTACGCCTTTATTTAGAAAGCATGCAGGAAGGCTTTAAAGTAGGGGGGCTCTTTACTGCGAAGAAAAAAACAGAGGAAGAGCGTAACCGTCGTAAAGAGGATGCGTATAGTGCCTATCAAAATGTGGTCCATGCACAAATCACAGGGCATTTAAAAGGACTCATGAAGAAGGCATTAAAGGACGTTGGTGCATTAAATGAAGAACGTGCTACAGCCATTGATGCCTATGTATTTGACTTACCTTTTTCATTGATTGAGCAGCAAGTTCAAACAGGCGCTATTTTAACAGGTGATGCTGTGTTAAACTTCGCTAACCGTGTCGCAGAAGCAACAAAGCGCTACTTTATTCAGGAAACAGATAGCTGGAAAAATGCGCAAGCAACAACACTGGAAGCTGTAGCAACAGAAACTGCCGCACCGTCAAAATTAAAAATGGCGGGTATGCAGGACAAAGTAGATGCCATTAATGCGGTACTTGAAATTGAAGGCTATCAGCAATATAGTGCAAGCACTATGCATCAAGCGAGCAATGAAATCCGTAAAATTGCCAATCAACAGCTTACAAATTGGGAACAATTATTTAAGCAAGATTTAGACGAAATTCGCTTGTTTGATGAGTCCATGCTGAAGCCAAAAGAGCAAGTCATTGAACAAGAAGAAGCTCAGCAAGCTATTAGCGCAACGACTTTACCAATCGATGGTGTGATTAACCGTGCACTGCATACTGCCAATGCAGTCAAAGAGGTTCAAGGCTTTGCCGAAGTTGCCCAATACCTTGAAAATAAAGTAGAACGTTTACAGAAAAAGGATTTTACGATTGCTTTGTTTGGCGCATTTAGTGCGGGGAAATCATCCTTCTCAAATGCTTTAATGGGAGCGAAGGTATTACCTGTATCACCAAACCCAACAACTGCAGCCATCAATAAAATTCGTCCCGTTACACCTGAGCACCCTCATGAAACAGCGGATGTACAGCTTAAAACTGCCGAGCAAATGCTAGAGGACATTCAAGGCTCCTATGCGGCAATTGGCTTGTCTGTGTCTTCATTAGAGGAAGCCTATAATCGTGCTGATGAAGGGCTAGCAGTTCAGTTAACGGACGAACGATTAAATATTCATAAATCATTTATTCGTGCCTATAAGGAAGGCTATCCAACCTTTAAATCGGAGTTTGGTTCTATCCTTCGCGTAGACCGTGAAGAGTTTGAAAAATTTGTAGCACAAGAGAATAAATCTTGCTTTGTTGACAATATCGACTTCTACTATGATAGTCCATTAACGCGTATGGGCGTGACACTTGTTGACACACCAGGAGCAGATTCGATTAATGCTCGTCATACAGGTGTAGCATTTGAATATATTCGTAATGCAGATGCCATCCTATTTATTACGTACTATAACCATGCCTTTGCCAAAGCGGACCGTGAGTTTTTAATTCAGCTTGGTCGTGTAAAGGATGCTTTTGAGCTAGATAAAATGTTCTTTATTGTCAATGCGATTGATTTGGCAACAACGGATGAAGAACAAGAAGATGTAAAAGGGTATGTACGCTCAGAGTTACAACGCTTTGGCATCCGTTTCCCACGACTATATGGGGTATCCAGCCTGTTAGCGTTGCAAGAAAAGGTAGAAGGTGCCGATTTAACATCGGGTATGCCACCGTTTGAAAATGACTTCCATACATTCTTAAATGATGAATTGAGTGCATTAGCAGTTCAAGCTCTTGCAGAAGAAGTCGATAAAACAGAGCAACGTTTGGCTGATTTAATTGCACAAACAGAGGAAAACTTAAAACGTAAAGATGAGCGACTAGAGGAATTAACAACACTTGAACAACATATTCAATCGAAGTTCAGTGTACTGAATACGAGCATGTTAGAGAGTGAAACAAAACAAGAGCTTGATGAGCTATTGTATTATGTTCTCCAACGTGTCTATTATCGTTATCCTGAGTTCTTTAAGGAAGGCTACAATCCTTCTACATTTGCTGCAATGCCAGCACAACAAGCGTTGGAGCATGCATTGAAAGAAGTGATGCAAAGCTTACGTTTTGATTTTACACAAGAAATGCGTGTAACAAACTTCCGTTTATCGCAGTTCATTAGCAAGAAAATGCAGCATCGCTTTAAAGATGAAGTACGCGAATTGAAAGAGTTAAATCGAAGCTTCTCATTCCTAGCCTTTGAATCTTCTGAGCCAAATTTACTTGATTTTGAAGGTCCATTTGGTGAGATTTCGAAATATGCGAGCGTAAAATCTCACTTCCGCAATCAAAAAGCTTTCTTTGAGAAGAATGAAAAAGTGAAGCTGAGTGAGGCGCTAGAAGCTGTCACAAAACCAGATGCACAAGATTATTTAGATGCACAGAAAGTTTCCCTCATGACATGGGCGATTACGTTTATTGCAGAGGAAGCCGAAAAATTACGTTTGTATATTTATCATCAAGCGCTTGAGCAAATTGACACAGAAAGATTAGCATTACAAGAAGAGAGCCGTTTAGCTTCTTGGAAAGCGATTTACGCACAATTACAATACGCATGAGGTGATTCCTATGGGAAAAGTATTCAAATCAGTGGATGAAATTCAATTTGAAGGCGTCCGTTTCATCGATGCTCGTTTCGATCTTCAGGACAAAGAAGCAGGTAAAAAAGCATTCGAGGAAGGCCATGCAACTGGTGCTGCTTATATTGATTTAGAACAACAGTTATCAGATATGGACAGCAAAGACGGTCGTCACCCGATGCCAAGCAAAGAAAAATTGACTTCTGTTTTTCAAGAATTAGGATTACGCTATGAAGATCAAATTGTTGTCTACGACCAAGGAGCAGCGCCATTTGCTCCACGCGCCTGGTGGATGCTGACATATGCTGGTTTCCCAAATGTAGTGATTGTCAACGGAGGTGCACCCGCACTAGAGGCGAAAATGCCGTTTACCAAGGATATTATTAAATATCCACCAACCATCATTGAGTTTGCTTGGAAGGATGAGCTTTATGCCCCACGCCAAGCTGTAAAAGCCATTGTAGATGGAGAAGTGAAAGCCACTTTACTCGATGCACGTGCTGCTGAAAGGTACCGAGGAGAAGTAGAGCCATTGGATAAGGTAGCAGGCCATATTCCAACTGCGAAAAACTTTGACTGGGAGCAACTAAAGACAGATGGTCAACTAAAGGCAAACGATGCATTACGTCAAAAAGTGGCACCTACTGAACCAGTTGTAGTTTACTGTGGAAGCGGCGTAACCGCCTCTCCACTTTATGCTGTGTTAGCAGATGAAGGCTATGAAAACATTCAATTATATGTAGGCAGCTTCAGCGATTGGATTACAGCATATGACGTGGAAAAAGGCACAAACGAATAAAAAGAAACGCTCACTTCGGTGGGCGTTTTTTTATATGTAGTGTGGTGGATAGCCCGTTTAAAGTAGAGGATAGGATGCATTGTAGTGGATAGGGTGTGAAAAGTGGAGGATAAAAAGCTTAGAGTGACGGATAGAAATGAAAAAGTGAAGGATAGCCCGTTTAAAGTAGCGGATAGGATGCATTGTAGTGGATAGGGTGTGAAAAGTGAAGGATAGAATGCTTAGAGTGACGGATAGAAATGAAAAAGTGAAGGATACGCCGCTCAAAGTAAAGGATAGAATTTAGTAGTGGAAGCCTGCGTGGAGTGGTGGATAGAGCGTGAAAAGTAGAGGATAAAACGCTTAGAGTGACGGATAAAAATGAAAAAGTGGAGGATAGCCCACTCAAAGTGAAGGATAGATTCAAAGAAGCGGATAACCCGCTCAAAGAATAGGACAGAATCCATCAAAGTGGAGACAGAGCATACTCAAATCGATGGTAGGGATACATAGTATTAGGAAATTTTTGATTAGTAAAGCTAAATGGCGTAGTTTTAGCGTCTAATAGGTAAGGGGAGGTGAGCGGGTGCAGGAAATGCTTGTTGCACGAGCTAAAAAGGGTGATGCGGAGGCGTTTGCACAGTTGTTTTCACAGTATGAAATGGATCTATATAAAATGGCTTTTATCTATGTGGGCAATGAGGCAGATGCACTCGATGTCGTACAGGAAGTCGCTTTCCGTAGCTTTAAATACATACATTCTCTTCAAAATTCATCTTATTTGAAAACATGGTTAGTAAGGATTGTCATAAACTGTGCAACAAATTTACTAAAAAAGCGTGAACTGCTTGTCGATTATGAACCGGAGTCAGAACTAGGGGAAGAGCCGCATGAAGAGCTTCCTGAGAGATGGGCGCTGGAAGATGTGATGACACGGCTCACAAAGGCGGAAAAGGATGTTATTTTGCTGAGATTCTATCAGGATTATACATTACTTCAAGTGGCTCAGGTATTGCAGCTGAAATTAGGGACGACGAAAACCATTTTGTATCGTGCATTAAAAAAATTAAAGCAGGCACTGGAACAGGAGGGGCAAGGGTGAACGATCTAAAAAAGCAGATGGATCAAATAGACATTCCGAAATCGTTGCATCAGCGTAGTCTACAAGGTATTGAACAAGCAAAAAAAGAGCAGCACAAGTCTAAGAGCTGGGTGCCCAAAATTTTGACTGCTGCTGTAACACTTGCAGCAGGTGGATTTGTGGCATTAATGGTGGGTGAACACCACCTAGATAATGATCGGGCAAGTGCGCTAATGTCACAAGTAGAAAATTTATCCCCTCCTATGTACTGGATATTTGCTATTTTATGCATATTTATCACATTATACATCTCTAGGAAAAAGCTTCAGGTTGGTGCTGATCAGAAAAAGACGATTGGTGTTGCCGCAGTTTTGATTCTAATGATCGGTAATAGTACGCTTTTTTTACAACATCAATTAATAAAACCAATCGTAGTACCTACTGTAATCGAGGGTACGAATAGCTTACAGAATGCTTTAGAGATACGGTATATTACGAACAAAGATGACCGTCGATATGTGAAATACTTGCAGGCAGAAGATGTGCAATTACCAATTGTATATTACCAAACGGAGCAAGAAAACCTAGTGAATGGCTTTTATTATCCATTGGATACGTCTCAAGATTTACGCTATCAAAATATTCGTTTAGCTTTTTTTCAACTTGATTTAAGCACTCTGGAAAAAGTGATGGCAAGCAAAAATATTTATCTTGTATTAAGTGACGGGATGAAATTGCCTGCTCCAATTCGTCTTACGATGGAACCATCCATTTATGAAAATCAGGTCATGAATATTAGTTTTAGTCGGTCACAACATGATGCTGAGCAAATCATTTCATTTACCCTTCAACAGGATGCTGTTTTTGATGCATTTTATGTTCCACCTACATTAGAGGATAAAATACTATTGAAGGAATGGAGATTAAATGATCAGCGCTACACGGCAAGTGATTTTCCTTTTTCAGTGACGAAAGGTCAACGATTGGATATAACAATTCAATTTAAGGAAGCACCTTTAGACATCAATACGTCCATCGGTTTCAGTGGCCCGGATGGTTATTTAACTATGAGATTATATTCGCAAACGTATTTTACGACGAATTTGGTGAAAAAGGTGCGTGAAAACAATGAGTGAATCTAAACAGCAGATAAAACTTCTACAATGGCTTGCAGTGGCGCTCTTCTTTCAATTTATTTATTTAAATATTTTTAAATACGCTAATCTTCTACAAGATATTCTTGTTTATGGGGCCTATTTAAAAAGTCTCTCATTTTATAAAGAAAAAACACCAATCAAAACATATATGGCTTGCGCTATGATTCTTACCTTAATGAGTACTTTCATTTTTTCACATCTTTTCTTCTATTGGAGTACGGTTTTAATTCAAGGACTTGATTTGCTAATCATAATGGAATTTGGAAAAATTTTATTGAGCATTGAACAAAAACATCATGCACAGGGCCCAACTACAAGAGTGATGAAAAAATATATAGCGATTGCCTTTGCAGTCATTATTAGTTGGACGCTGTTAATGAATGTTACAGGTGATTGGCAGATGGGATTATTTTTCCTAGGCGCATTGCTTTTATTGGCCGTAAATATACGTTTGTTTTTTCATGTGTTAGCACTTCGTAAACATGTAAAGAGCAAATCCTTTGTTGTTACCTACTTGCAAAAATGACTCACCATTCATTTTATGCTACACTTTTTGTACAAGGGGCAAAGGGGGAGAAGGATGTTTAAACGAGAGAAAAGTATAGAGATTCAGCAGCATCGGGGTGTACAATGTGCGCACGGGAAAGTTGCGGTTCAGGGGATTGGCATGAGTGTGTACAGCTTTTTTGTGGATGGGTTACTGATTGATACAGGCTCCTACTCACTGTCGCAGGAATTTCAATCCTTTTTTAACGATATACCGATAGCGCAATTGGCATTAACGCATTGTCATGAGGATCATGCAGGAAATGCAGCGTGGATTCAACGTCATAAGAATGTACCGATTTATATTCATCGTGATTCAGTCAATCTCTGTGCTGAAGATGGGGACTATCCACTTTATCGTCAGGCATTGTGGGGGGAACGACCAGCGTTTGTTGCCCAACCATTTGGTGATACATTACAAACGAATTCAGCCATATGGGATGTCATTGAAACACCTGGACATACTGCAGATCATCTTTCTTTTTATAATCGAGAAACAGGCGCTATGTTTACAGGAGATTTGTTTATCCAGCCAAAGACGAAGGTTGTGCTTGATGAAGAAAATATTGTCCATACCTTGGCGTCTTTGAGGAAAATAGTACACTATGATTTCGATGTCGTCTATTGCTGTCATGCAGGCTTTATAGAGGATGGTCGAACGAAAATACAAGAAAAAATTGCTTATTTGGAAGATATGGAGGGAAAAGTGAAGCAATTGTTTATGCAAGGTTATTCTGTTGAAGAAATCACCAAAACAATTTTTCCTCGTGATTATCCGATTACAAAAGTTTCAGGAGAACAATGGTCTTCCAAGCATATTATCACGGCTTTTATTAATCATTTTACCCAAGAGTCCTTTATATAAGGGCTCTTTTTTTGGTTTGTTAAGAGTTTCACAAATACTTTTATCTGCATAACAAAAAACTTTGTGAAAAAATGTGGATAAATTGTGACAAAGTCAGTCAGGACAATGGATGCGCTTACATAAGTTTGTGAAAAAATTCTCATTTACATAAGAAAAATACTATGTGAAAAGTTGAACAGGCAAAATGGCTCTATTTGTACATTTTACAATGTGTCAAGAATTGTATTAATTATCTCAAAATAATTGATTGTGAAATGTTTAATTTGACAGAAAAATGTATTGAAAGTCAATAAACATTGAATTTTTGAAGATAAAAATAAATTGACAGAAAATTCGTTGACTATATTTTCACAAAGTATTATGATTCTGAAATACAATAAAAAAAGGGAAAAGGATGGGATAGAATGGACGTAATGAAAAAGGCATTAGAAATGCATGCACACTATAGCGGAAAACTTGAGGTGAGCTCAAAGGTACCGGTACAAGATTCCTATGATCTTAGTTTGGCGTATTCACCGGGGGTAGCAGCGCCATGTGTGGAAATTGAGAAAAATCCTTCGCTTGTGTATGACTATACAATGAAGGGCAATATGGTAGCTGTTGTGTCGGATGGGACAGCGGTTTTAGGGCTAGGAGATATCGGACCGAAAGCGGCATTACCTGTAATGGAAGGGAAGGCGATTTTACTAAAGCGTTTTGCCAATGTTGATGCTTTTCCAATATGCTTAGATACGAAAAATACGGATGAAATCGTCAGCATTGTGAAGGCGCTTGCCCCGACATTTGGTGCGGTAAACTTAGAGGATATTTCAGCGCCAAGATGCTTTGAAATTGAAGATCGCCTACGTCAAGAATGTGATATTCCAGTTTTTCATGATGATCAACATGGAACAGCGATTGTTGTAGGCGCAGCGATGATTAATGCCAATCGTATTGTGCAAAAGGATGTAGCAACAATGAAGGTTGTGATTAACGGTGCTGGTGCTGCAGGTATTGCGATTTTACGCATTCTTGTGCAAATGGGCTATAAAAATATTTATATGTGCGATACAAAAGGTATCATTTATGAGGGACGTACAGAGGGGATGAATCCGATTAAAGAAGCGGTTGCTCATTTGACAAATCCAGAGAAGCTACATGGTACACTTGAGGATGCACTAACAGGTGCGGATGTCTTTATTGGTGTTTCTGTTGCCAATCTATTAACAGAGGCACATATTGCATCCATGAATGAAAATCCAGTTGTTTTTGCCTTAGCCAATCCAAATCCTGAAATTACGTATGAAAATGCCAAAGCATGGGGTGTACGTGTTATGGGAACGGGCCGTTCAGATTATCCAAATCAGATTAATAATGTTCTCGCATTCCCTGGTATTTTCCGTGGAGCGTTAGATGTGCGTGCTACGGATATCAATGAATCGATGAAGCTAGCCGCTGTTGAAGCGATTGCCTCTCTGGTGAGTGACAAGGAACTAAAGGAAGAATATATTGTGCCTAAATCTTTGGATGAGCGCGTTGTGGCAATCGTCTCACGCGCAGTAAGTGGGGCAGCTGTAGAATCTGGCGTATCCGAGCTATTCCAGCAAAGTACAGCACTATCTGTCTAAAAAATGATACCTCCTTGAAAGTAAAGCAGATCGAGAAAAGTTATAGGCTTTTCTCGATTTGTCTTTTTTTTATGGCGAATTTGTTCGAAAGTTGTTGTTGTTTGTATTTTTATGTAATAAGATTAATAGGAATTATGTAATGTTTGATATTTTAAATTTGTAATAATTAATCCTGATTTTTGTCTTTTTATTGCAAAGCTCAGGCCTAAAGTTTATATAAAAAGAGGTGTTGGGCACATGAAATCATTATTTCAATTTCGATCCATTAAGGCGAAACTGATTGCTTTCTCTTTGCTACTTTTGTTGATTCCCCTTATAATACTTGGGTTTTCAAGCTATCAACAAAGTAAAGCAAATTTAGAGACAGTAGGAAAAGAAAATTTACGAAACAGTGTTGAAATGACCATTGCCATGATTGAACAATTCAATCAACAGGTAGAGGCAGGTAATCTATCCTTAGAGGAAGCGCAAGAAAAAGTAAAGATTGCGATTTTAGGTGAGAAGGATAGCGAAGGGAAGCGACCAATTAATAAGGATATTAAGCTTGGTGATAATGGCTATATATTTGTCGTTGACCAAAAAGGAAACTCCATTGCACACCCTAACATCGAAGGCTCTAATGTCTGGGATGAACAAGATGACAGCGGGTTTAAGTATATGCAGGAAATCATTGCTGTTGGGAATGACGGCGGTGGTTTTGTAAGCTATAAATGGGCATTACCCAATTCAAACCAACTAGAAGAAAAGGGTGTGTATACCGAAACGGATCCTTATTGGGGTTGGGTCATTGGCGCAAGTACCTATTTAATTGATTTCAATAAACCAGCAGAAAGTATTTTAAAATTAACAATCCTTGTGATTGCTATTGCCGTTATTGTGGGGATATTTGTGATTTGGCAATATGCAAGTAGTATGGCGAAACCGATTAACCGTGTGGCTCATGCTATGGAGCTTTTTGCACAAGGATTTATCTCAAGAAAGCATATCCATCCGATCAAAGGATGAAATAGGCAAGTTAGCAACTGCAATGAATCAAATGCAATTGAAATTAAAGGATATGATTCATAATATTGCACAAGCTTCTGATCTGATTAATACTTCTAGTAAAGAACTGACACAATCTGCCAATGAAGTAAACAAGGGAGCGGAGCAAGTGGCGATTACGATGCATGAATTAGCATCAGGTGAAGAAGGACAAGCCCATCATTCGAATGAATTAACGTCTCTAATGGAACGCTTTACTGTTGATTTGCAAGAGACGAATCAACATGGTGCGCATATTCATCAATCTTCTTTGGAAGTATTAACGTTAACAAAAGAAGGCGATCAATTAATGACATCCTCCAATTCTCAAATGGTGAAGATTGATAGCATGGTGCAAAATGCAGTACAGAAAGTGAAAAATTTAGACGCCCAAGCACAGGAAATTTCAAAATTGGTTGTTGTCATTAAAGATATAGCAGATCAAACTAACCTGCTAGCTTTGAATGCTGCAATTGAAGCGGCTAGAGCTGGTGAGCAGGGTAAAGGATTTGCAGTGGTAGCAGATGAAGTACGCAAGCTGGCAGAACAAGTGGCATTTTCAGTTAACGACATTACATCGATTGTGACGAACATTCAGCAAGATTTTGCTGTCGTAACAACTTCTTTAGAGGATGGTTATCAAGAGGTCAAAGAAGGAACAAATCAAATAAAAGCTACTAGCGAAACGTTTAATACGATTAGTCATTCCGTCAATGATGTAGTGGAAAGTGTTAAATTAATTTCAATAAATTTATCAAAGGTAACAGAGGATGGCAATAAAATGAACAATTCTATTCAAGAAATTGCTGCTGTAGCGGAGGAATCTGCTGCTGGTGTCGAGCAGACAACGGCTACTACGGAAGAGACAAGTAGCTCTATGGAGGATATGGCAGGACAATCTGCGCAATTATCCGAATTAGCTTTACAATTGAAAGGGTTAATAGCCCAATTTAAACTGTAGAAAAAATCTCCCGCTCTTTGATATACTACACCCTCAATGATCAGATAGATAATTGAGGGTGTAGTTCATTTCAGAGGGAAGATTTTTTAGACCATGCCAACGCCAATAATACCGATGAGTATGACAAAGAAAAGAACAAATAAGACGATGAATATAATAATGGCTGGAATAAAGATGGTGAAGAAAGCCATCCAGTTCGAAATCTGGTGTGCTTCAGCAACTACACCAACGGAAATAACAAAAGACCAGATTGTAATAACGATGTTAACTAAAATAGTTAGCCAAAAAATCCACGGCAACGTACCCATGAAATTCGGATCCAATAATGAATCTGGTGCAGTCATTAACCAAATAATATAAAGAGGAACCAGTACAATATATGGAACGGCTGTTAAGGTTAATCCTTTAAATAAGTCCGAGTATGTTCCAGTACCTTTAAATAATTTCCCGAATAGCCATGAGATGAGTGCAGAAATAGCTGTTCCAATCATACCCGCGATAGGAGCAAAAACGACACATAATAAGACTAAAAGCCATGGAGAAAAATCAGGAAATAATTCCGAATCAATTAACCCAGACATAAGGGAGCCAATATAACCAATAGACAAAACCAAAATAGCAAAGCCAATAGATTTTTCATCAATCATATAACGAGTCGTTTGCTTTGGATGCAGCCAAACCGATAAAAATGGATTTAGTTTTGACCTCTCTTCTTTCGATGTCTCATTCAAGTTTTCCATCAAACTACCTCCAAAATAATAGAATAATTGCTTGTTACATATAGTTAATATACGAGTGAAGGAAGGAAAAGTTTCGTGGAAAATAAAAATAAGCTTGCACATAAAAAAAGAGTCGTACTTGTCGACTCTTTTTAAGCATAATTCTATTATTCAGCTAACATAATTTTTTCAAGTTCTAACGGTTCGATATATTGCTCACCTTTGTAAGCACGCATATTACCGCCTGAAATTTCATCGATTAATAAAATTTCATTCGTTTTCGCATCACGGCCAAATTCTAATTTAATGTCATAAAGCGTTAAGCCCTTTTTAGCCAGCTCTGCCCCTACGAATTTGGAAATTTCGATTGTACGTTGTTTTAAAATGGCATATTCTTCATGAGTTAACAGGTTTAACATCGCTAAAGCATCTTCAGAAATTGGAGGATCTAAACGATCATCATCTTTAATTGTTACTTCTACAAAGGAGTCTAAGTCTTGTCCTTCCTTTACATAGGCACCATAGCGGCGTAGGAATGAACCAACTGCCTTGAAGCGGCAAATAACCTCTAAACCTTTCCCGAAAACTGTTGCCGGTTTTACTGTCATCGTTGCATCTTCAAAGTTAGCATCTACAAAGTGTGTAGGAACACCTTGTTCGTTTAATTTTGCGTAAAAATAAGAAGTTAAGCGTAAACCAGCTAAGCCAGCACCATCGATCGTTAAACCAACAGTATTTGCACCTGGGTCAAACACGCCGTTTTCTCCCGTAACATCGTCTTTAAATTTTAATAAATAATGGCCGTCTTCTAATTTGAACACATTTTTTGTTTTACCTGTATACAATAATTCCACAAAAAAACCTCCAATATTTCATAGTACTCTAAAATTATAACACGAATGTTTTAAATATTTAATAATAAAAATGTTCGTTTTAAGCGTTTATTTATATGTTTTATAACGAAATTGCAAATAAAAATCAAGGTGATAACGAATGTTCGTTACCACCTTGATTGAAATTAAGAATATTCCGAATTCAAATCCTAGGAAACAATGAAAATAGAATGTTATTAATAGACACCTTCAGTAAGCATTCCATCTGCCACTTTGATAAAGCCAGCGATGTTTGCACCAACTACTAGGTTTCCTGGGAAGCCATATTTTTCTGCTGCTGCTTTGCTGTCTGTATAAATATTTTTCATAATTTGATGAAGTTTCGCATCTACTTCTTCAAATGACCAAAATACGCGGCTAGAATCTTGTGCCATTTCAAGAGCAGATACCGCAACTCCACCAGCATTCGCGGCTTTCGCTGGACCAAATAATACGCCTGCATCTAGGAATTCATTAATCGCTTCAAGGTCTGATGGCATATTTGCACCTTCACCAATTGCTTTCACACCATTCGAAATTAATGTACGAGCTGACTCACCGTTAATTTCATTTTGCGTAGCACATGGTAGGGCAATGTCACAAGGAATTGTCCAAATACCTGTACAACCTTCTGTAAAAGTAGCATTTGGTCGGTAATTAACGTAAGTTGAGATACGGTCACCTTTTACTTCTTTAATTTCTTTGATGGCATCTAAATCTAAGCCCTCTGGGTCATAGATATAGCCTGAAGAGTCTGAGCAAGCAACCACTTTTGCACCATACTGTTGCGCTTTTTCAATGGCATACGTCGATACATTCCCAGAACCAGAAACGACCACTGTTTTTCCTTCGAATGAATCGTTTACGTCCTTTAGCATTTCATTAACAAAGTAAACAGTACCGTAACCAGTTGCTTCCTTACGTGCTAAAGAGCCGCCATAGCCAGGAGTCTTACCAGTTAATACGCCTGATTCATTTGCTTTTGTTAAACGTTTATATTGACCCCATAAATAACCCACTTCACGAGCACCTACACCAATATCACCAGCAGGAACATCGACATTAGGACCAATATGACGGTATAATTCAGTCATGAATGCTTGGCAGAAACGCATAATTTCTGAGTCTGATTTACCTTTCGGATCGAAGTTTGAACCACCTTTACCACCACCGATTGGTTGCCCTGTTAAAGCATTTTTAAAGATTTGCTCAAAGCCTAGGAACTTAATGATGGATTCGTTTACGGAAGGATGGAAGCGAAGACCGCCTTTGTAAGGGCCCATGACATTGCTGTATTGCACACGATAGCCACGATTCACTTGCACTTGATTGTTATCATCTTGCCAAGCTACACGGAAAGAAATAATGCGATCTGGCTCTACAATACGAGATAAAATATTGGCCTTAATATATTCAGGATGCTGAGCGAATACAGGTACTAATGAGATAAAAATTTCTTCAGCTGCTTGTAAAAATTCCGCTTGATGACTGTTCTGTTGTTTAAGTTGCTCAAATACGCCATCTACGTATTCTTTTGCTAATTGTTCATTGCTAACAGTTGTGATTGTCATAAATAAAACCCCCATTTAGTTGATAGGTGTATCGTATATCTATTTTTCAAACTATTCAATAAAATACTTTAAGAGTTTGTGAAAAATTGAGCAAGAGAGGTTGTATAAATGTTATATTGAAATAATTTAAGGTTGAGTTATTCATCTAATTACGAGAAAGGAATGATGCCTTATTGTGAAGGTTCTAATAGACGCTGATGCCTGTCCAGTCGTGGATTTAGCGCTATCTATATCATCTGAGTTTGAGATAGAAACTATCTTGTTTTGCGATACATCCCACCGTGTTGAACGTGATAATGTAATAACAATTATTGTACCCAAAGGTCCAGATTCGGTTGATTTTACGCTAGTGAACGCGCTTTCAAAACACGATATTGTCATTACACAGGATTACGGATTAGCTGCCATGGTTTTAGCACGAGGGGGGTATCCGATTGATCAAAATGGACGAGAAATGTCTGATGAAAATATCGAACGTTTGCTCGATATGCGTCATGTTGGTCAAAAAATTAGGCGGGCAGGAGGACGAACAAAGGGACCTAAAAAAAGAACACAAGAAAACAATATTTCGTTTGAAATGAAATTTCGACAAATTTGTGAACGAGCAATTTTAGCCCATAAAATGGAGGAATCTACAGGTGAAAAATGAACAGAAACACGAACTATTTGAACAATATCCGCAGTTGAAAGATCTAGCAAATAAGGATACTGTATTGTGGGAGAATACGAATTGGGTAAAAAATCCAGAAATAACACTCTTTACTATGCCCGAAGTGGAGGATGCAGAAGCAACATTGCAACGTTTTTCTTCTTATTTAAAAGTAGCATTTCCTGAGCTTTTAGAAAGTGATGGTTTGATTGAGTCCACCATCAAGGAGATTCCTACAATGAAAGGTGCTATTGAACAAGCATATGGTGTGGCGATACCTGGCCAACTGTTTTTAAAATGCGATCATGCTCTACCCATCTCTGGTTCCATCAAGGCACGTGGAGGGATTTACGAGGTATTAAAGCACGCAGAAAGGCTAGCACTGGCAAGTGGAAGGTTCAAAGAAGAGGATGATTATGCGCTTTTAGCAACAGAGGAGTGGCAGCTGTTTTTCCAGCAATATACGATTGCTGTAGGCTCTACAGGAAATCTAGGTTTAAGTATCGGCATTATGGGCAAGAAGCTCGGCTTTAATGTCGTCGTACATATGTCGAGTGATGCCAAGGAGTGGAAAAAAGCCTTATTGCGAGAAAAAGGAGCCACAGTGATTGAATACGAAGCCGATTACAGTGTAGCCGTTGAACAGGGGCGACAAGAAGCTGAGCAAGATTCAAAATGTCATTTTATTGATGATGAAAATTCAAAGGACTTATTTGCTGGCTATGCTGTAGCCGCAAAGCGCTTAAAAGGACAGCTAGAAAGGACGAATATTAAAGTGGATAAAGCACATCCATTGTTCGTGTATTTACCATGTGGTGTAGGTGGCGGACCAGGTGGTGTTGCCTATGGATTAAAAGAAATTTACGGTGAACATGTGCATATTTTCTTTGCAGAACCTGTCGCCTCCCCTTGTATGACCATTGGGCTGATGACAGGCTTACATGATGCAATCAGTGTAGAGGATATTGGCCTTGATAATAAAACAGAAGCGGATGGGCTAGCGGTCGGTCGCGCCTCCAAATTTGTAGGAAAAGTGATGGAGACGTATATAAGTGGTTGCTATACGGTGACAGATGAAGAATTATTTACATCCCTAGGGTTAGCCATGGAAAGTGAAGAATTATTTTTAGAACCATCTGCTCACGCAGGAATGTTTGGAGCCATGCGCTTACTGCAACAAGGTCAATCCTATCTAGAAAAACACGCATTAGTAAACTATCTAACACAAGCCACACATCTTGTATGGGCAACCGGCGGCAGTATGGTCCCTCCAACAATGCGAGCTGCTTATTTAGCGAAGGCCAAGGAATTTAATTAAAGACGGTAGGATGCTTTGTTTGGATGGCGGCGTGACCAGAGTTATTTTTATTCTGCTCTAGCAGGGGTGGAAAGTGCTCAACAAGTAGGTTGACCTGCTCAAGTAGGAGTCAAAAGCGCTCACAAAAGTGGTGTGACCCGCTCAAATAGGTGACAGAAGCGCTCAAAAAGTGGTGTGACCCGCTCAAGTAGGTGACAGAAGCGCTCAAAAAGTGGTGTGACCCGCTCAAGTAGGGGACAGAAGCGCTCAAAAAGTGGTGTGACCCGCTCAAATAGGTGACAAAAGTGCTCAAAAAGTGTAACGACCTGCTCAAGTAGGTGACAGAAGCGCTCAAAAAGTGAGTCAGCCCGCTCAAGTAGGTGACAAAAGTGCTCAAAAAGTGGTGTGACCCGCTCAAATAGGTGACAGAAGCGCTCAAAAAGTGGTGTGACCCGCTCAAGTAGGTGACAAAAGTGCTCGAAAAGTGGGTCAGCCCGCTCAAGCAGGGGGACAAAAGCGCTCGCGAAGTGAGTCAACTCGCTCAAGCAGGAATCCAAAACGTTCGCGAAGTGTGTAGACCCACTCAAGAAGGGTGCCAAGTGTTAGTCAAGAGTGAGAATTCACTTAAGTAGAATGTCGAAGCGCTCGTAAATTATGTAAACCCGCTCAGACAGGATATAAAAGCGCTCAAAAAGTGAGCCACTCCGCTCAAGTAGGTGTCCAAAGCGCTCAAAAAGTGGGTCAGCCCGCTCAAGTAGGAGACAAAAGCGCTCAAAAAGTGTAACGACCCGCTCAAGCAGGAAACAAAAGCGCTCAAAAAGTGGGTCAGCCCGCTCAGACAGGAGACAAAAGCGCTCAAAAAGTGAGCCACTCCGCTCAAGTAGGAGTCCAAAGCGCTCAAAAAGTGAGATGCCCCGCTCAGACAGGAGACAAAAGCGCTCAAAAAGTGAGACGCCCCGCTCAGACAGGAGACAAAAGCGCTCAAAAAGTGAGCCACTCCGCTCAAGTAGGAGTCCAAAGCGCTCAAAAAGTGAGTCACTCCGCTCAGACAGGTGTCAAAAGCGCTCAAAAAATGAGCCACCCCGCTCAGATAGCGTCTACAAACGCTCACCGCAACTTCAAGATAGCTAAAATACATTTTAAAAACAGGCGGAGAATTTTCTCCGCCTGTTTTTGGTGTTTTAACGTTGTAGTGCTTTGCGGTGTGCTGCTAAGTATACTTCTTGTGCGGCAAGGACGCCTGCTCCTGGCTCGAAATCATAGGAGAAGTCTTGTAGGGCAGCCTCCAGTAGGGAAACGGCTTGTAAAATGTCACTTGGGAAGCAATAGCCCATATGGCCGAATCGGAAAATTTTACCCTGTAGATGACCAAGTCCGCCTGCAAAATCTAAATGATAGTGTTGCTTGAGGTGTGTCAAAAATTCACCAAGATCTATTCCCTGAGGTGTTTTAATTGCTGTAATAGTTGGAGAAGCGTATTGATCCTCAGTTAATAGCTCAATGCGTAATGCTTTCATTGCATTGCGCACCATGTTTTTCATGAGTTCATGGCGGGCAACTGTCTGAGTAAAGCCACCTTCTTGTTCAATAAGCTTGCATACTTCGTGCAATCCATAAATCAGTGTGATTGCTGGGGTATTAGGCGTCATGCCCTTTTCCGCCCAGCTACGATAGCTTTGTAGATTTAAATAATAAGCAGGTGTTTGATTTTCTTCAATAACTTTCCAAGCTCTTTCGCTAACGCTAACGAGGGAGAGTCCAGGTGGAAGCATCATCGCTTTTTGAGAGCCTGTCACGAGAATATCAATGCCCCAAGCATCCATTTCAGCAGGAGCGCCACCAATACAGCTTACGCCATCTACGATAACGAGGGCATCTGTTTCCTCTTGGATGACCTGTGCTAGTTCAGCGACTGGGTTTAAAATGCCTGTAGATGTTTCATTGTACGTAACAAAAACGGCTTTAATATTTTGTAATGGCTGTAAAAAAGCTCGTAGTTCTTCGGCTGTGCAAGCTTGTCCCCATTCCTTTTCCAGCTTATGTACATGGAAGCCATATTGCTCACAGATGGAGACGAAATAGTCACCAAAGGCTCCAACCGTGATGACGACAACCTCTTCACCAGCGGAAACGGTATTAACTGCCGCAGCCTCAAGTGCAGCTGTCCCACCAGATGGTAAAAGTAAGATATCCTGTGTGGTACCAAAAACAGGCTTTACTAATTCAATGGTTTCTCGGTATAATTCTACAAATTCCTGACTACGATGACTAAAAATATCCCGATTCATCGCAAGCTGAACCTTTTTTGGAATCGGCGTTGGCCCTGGATGTCTTAAAATATTTTCATACATATTCATCAATCCCCTTTGTTAGAAATTCAAAATTTTCTAACTATAATAATAGCATATTTATTGTGCTAGCTAACTACTTTTTTGAAAAATGATGGAAGAGATTGTCATTGTGGTACAATTTTCAAAAAGGAGGCTGTGCGAATGGAAACATCCATGCATTATCCATTTATCTATTTCTTATACGACACAAACCAAGTGCTGGTATATAAAATTCAAGCGCTAGAGTATATCACAATCACAGATGTGATGAGGAAGGGGGAATGGCAGGGGTTTGAGCTTCAGCCATCTGAATCATTTACGGCGTTTCATCATGAGCAAAGTACGCCTCAGCAGGGATGGTCTTTTTTTGTGGCGCAGGAACAGCTCCATTATTTTGTAGAGATTATTAATGATTATATACAACAGGTCATGACCACGACTTCAGCACAAATGGTACATATCGTTTGCTCGGAATCTGCAGCAGGCTCTTTACGAGTGGCACTTGCTCCACCGAAATATGTTATCGGGTTTCCTGAGGATTTGTCGATCGGGCCATTATGGAAATTAGATGAAAAAAGGGGACAGGCATTCCGTGATGAGTGGCTAAGGGAAAATATTAATGATGGAATGGACGATTTTGTAAATCTAAACAAATTGATGAACACAATCAGAGAGATACAGGATATTCCAAGCAACCTGCCGATTTACATTTGGTATGGGCATAATGCAGAAGAGCAGTGTGGACTACGATTTCTCCTCTATCTATTACGTGATAAAACAAATGAAGTTGTTCTGATTGATACGGGCGAACAAGATGCTATAAATCGTCATTGGAATATAGAACTGTATGCAAAAAAGAAGCTGTCTGCGAAAGAGCGTCTGATTTTTCAACAGCAGTGGGAAAGTTTAGCACAGACAAAGGATGTTTGCCGTCTATGGCTACATCAGCAAATTCAAGCAGTGCCAGAGCATGATTATGATAAATTGATTGTGTCAACGCTCAGACAACTTCATGAGGAGCAAGGGGATACCGACTTTATTCACACTGGAACATTCATTTCAGCGCTATTAACAAGAATGGATGCTCCTCCAAATATCTTCTTTTTAGAATATAGAATTCGCTATTTAGTATATAGCGGGGTCTTTGGGTTAAAAGGGATTCCTAAATCAATGCACCATTACTCTGTGAGAATACGTCAAAAAACCTCTTTAGCCTGAGGGCGTAAAGAGGTTTTAAAATAGGGAATTAAGCTACGAAAGGTCTGTTCATACGCATTAAGCCGTAGATAGCAAAGAACAATCCACCTGTTATAACCATTAAGATTGTGTATAGTACAGCCTTACCTGTTTCGCCACACCAGCGGTAGAATAGGCGATACGTGAAATAGAGTGTAAAGCCTGCTGCTCCTAAAGAAGCGAGAATACCGATAAATGGGATAAACGAAACGATGATCAAGCCCGCATAAATAAGCGTATTTTTTAGAGCTGTTGCACGTACTGTTTCTCGAGTATCCCCACCAGCTGTCAGCAGGAAGAGACTGTATACATTAATAATGGGAATCCAAGCGATATAAGCTACATCTCCAAAACCATTTGTTTTAGATGTCATAAAATAAATAAGTGCACTAATAATGTAGGCAATTAAACCAATAGCAAGAGCGGCTAGTATAAAGATAAAAAATAAACCACCCATGGCTGCATCTAAATCTGAGTAATAATAAGAATCATTATAGTCATAATTCATCAGAAAAACCTCCCTTCATATGAAAATACCTCCTAATCATACCAATCCTCAAGTGTTTAAGCTACAACGATTTATATGTAATATTTAGTAGAAATCACACAAATGTACTAGAATAAAGTCGGTTGTGTAAGTCTTTAATGATGATTTTTTGCGTAGCTTATGATAAAAATGCAAAAAATATCCTTGGGACCATTATTATGCTAGTTTTCGAGAATCATTTTGCGTTTTATTCATTTCGATAGTTGCTACTTGCAAACCATTACTATCCTATGATGATAGATGCGCAAGACATGCCACAAAAAATAAAAATAGCCATCTTAACTACTTCGTAAGATGACTATTTTCACGTGTATTAAATGAATTTGGCAATATGCGCTAGTTCAATACGGGAAGAATTGTAAGCAGGTGCTGCAGCTTTACCAATCGCAATTAAAATAACTGGGACGATATGATCAGCTAATTCAAAGCGTTGAGCGAAAGCTTCTTTATTAAATCCACCCATTGGTACTGTATCGTAGCCCATGTCTTTTGCTAGCAGCATGATTTGCATGGAAATTAGCCCAGCGTCAAATGTAACGATATTTTTTAATACTTCTTGTGGAAGTTGAGAATATAGATTGACCGAGTTGTTAATCATTAAATCTTTTGTTGCCTCATTGATATAGCCCAGATCGAAGTTCTTTGTAAAGACAGCTTCCGCATTTTCGTACATTTTTGTATCACCTAGAACAGCAATAATCGCTGAGGAAGTTTCTACTTGTTCTTGGTTATTGGCAATAGCACGTAGCTCTTTTTTGACCGCCTCATCTTGAATCACTAAAAAGCGCCAAGGCTGTAGGTTACTAGATGATGGAGCAGATGTTGCTTCTACAAGTAATTCTTCTAATTGTTGTTGCGGAATTTTATAGTTTTCATCGTATTTACGAACGGATTTACGCTCATGCATAATTTTATTTAAAGAACTTTTTGTCACTGTCATTATTTTGTCTCCTTCATGGTATGATGCGATTTTTACTATACGATAAATGAATTCATTTTCCAAGTAAATTGCTCGAATTAAAGAGTCTTGAATATAGGATTTAAAAGTTACAAAAAAACATATTTTTGTAGGTGTAATCCATTTATACTAGAGAATAAATAGAGCAATAATAATAGATATGGAGTGAAGGTGAATGAAAAAGCTATTAGGAAATTTAAATATTATGGCAAAAATCGGAATGCTTATTCCTGTCATCACTGTTTTTTTAGGTGGTATGTCCTTCCTTAACTATTTGAACGTATCCAATGAACTTGAAAGCTCTATTGAAAATGAAATGTCTATACTAGCGGATGACGTTGCAGGCTCCGTTGAGAGTAAACTGCATGCGCACATTCAGCTTATAAATAGTGCAAAGACAACAATAGAATCGGCTGACAGTATGATGACCAGAGAACAATTTATTCGCTACGTACAACAGCTATTGCCGTTCAATAAGGAAACGTATGGTATGGGATTATGGCTAGAGGAAGATGCGGCAAAGGGTGAAATTTTTGGACCGTATGCCTATAAGGAAGAAGAAAAAATTGTCTCTACGGATGCTTATGAAGATCCTGCCTATCATTTTCATGAGCAAGATTGGTATCGTAACAGTATCCAATCTAATAAGGTAGTTCATACAGCACCTTATTTTGATGAAGCTTTAGGAGAAATGTTTATTTCATTTGGTACACAAATTGTGAAGGATTCTACTCCCATTGGCGTCATTACAGGAGACTATGTATTAGATTCAATTCAAACCATCGTTTCTGATGTGAAAATTCGAGAGAGCGGTTATGCATTTTTAATTGATGAAAATGGAAAAATTTTAACGCATCCTGATGTCAAAAAAGTAAATAATGAAACGATTCAGCAGTATTTGAACATACCTGTTGAACAGTTATCTGAGCAACAAAAGCTGATACATACAGGGATTGAAGGTAAAGATTTTACCTTGCAATTTAAGCAACTACAGGATATGCCATGGAAGTTGATATTACTTGTTCCAACCAATGAGCTTTACGGCGAAATAGAGGCCATGCTCCAGCAGCAAATCGTGATCAGTGTCGTTCTGATTGTACTTATCGCGATTAGTATTTATTTCCTTGCTCGTTATATCCGTGGAGAAGTGAAAACGATGAATACGCATTTAGGCTATCTTGCTACAGGTGATTTAACGCAACAAATGGCCGTTCATACAAAGGATGAATTTGGTGAAATGGCGCAGTATTATAATGACTCTGTGGAAGCATTAGGTTCGATGATGCAGCGCATTGTCGCTGAAACGGAGACAGTTGCTTCTACTGCGGAGGAATTAACAGCAAGTGTGCAAGAGGTCAATAAAACTGTCACAGAAGTAGCTATTTCTATGCAAGAGGTGGCAGAAAATACGAGTTCACAACAACAGGTGAGTGGGGAGTTAGAAGGTGTAACAACACAATTAGGTGGGGATATGAAGACCGCCATGGCCGATTTACATGAAGCGGTCCAACAATCGCAAACAACTTCTGAACTGGCTACAGGAGGCTCACAAAAAATACAAGCTTTCGTGGATGATATTGTCCATCTTCATGCACAGGTAGACAGCAGTGCCAATCTAGTGAATGGCTTGAAGGAGCATTCGACTCAAATAGAGCAAATGAGTCAGCTCATTTCGGCTATTACCGACCAAACCAATTTACTATCACTTAATGCTGCCATTGAGGCGGCACGAGCAGGCGAAGCAGGGAAAGGCTTTGCTGTTGTAGCAGGCGAGGTCAAAGCACTTGCTGAACAAACTAGCCGTGCCTCGTTAGATATTGCAAAGGTCGTGCAGACGATTCAGGAACAAATGAATGAAGCGGTAGTGATGATGGAGCAAAGTCGAAAAATTGCCCATCAAGGTATTGGTTCTGTCCAGCAAGCAGGCATGACCTTCGATACGATTGCCAGCGCAATTGAAGGACTCCAAAACACGATGCAAAAGACAAGTAAAACGACATCGAATGCCTTTGAAAATCTGCATGAAGTGACCGTAAAAGTGCAAGCAATTAGCAAACAGGCACTTGCAACGAATGATCATACATTAAATGTATCGGCCATCACGGAGGAGCAGGCATCTACCATGAATGAAATGTCCGTAGCCTCTGAGCAGTTAGCACAACTTGCTCAAAATCTGCAAGAAGAAGCAACTAAATTCACTATTTAATGCTAAGGTGTACATCTATATGGAGGTGTACACCTTTTTAGGATTTAAAAGAAAAGGCTTCCCACTGTACATTTTTCTTAGGTGCAGCCGATTTGAAATGCTTGATCATTTTTTTGGGTCCACAAATAAAAATACTTGTTTGTGCAGGGATGGATAACGCATCAACAGAGAGCCTGTCCTGCTGCGTTGTATCGATCAACGTGACTGTAAAATGGTCGTTTGCTTGCGCATAATCCTGTAAAAAATCTTTGTAGATGGCATTGTCTTGCCCGTGAAAGGAATAATATAAGTCAATTTTCTTATTAGGCTTCGTGTGTAAATAGGCAAGAAATGGTGTGATGCCCATACCACCAGCAATCCATAGCTGCTGCTCATGCCCTTTGTCGAAATCAAAATGACCATATGGACCATCTACAGCCACCTCTGTGTGGATTTGAATAAGGTTGTAGACCTGTTTGGTATAATCTCCAACAGCTTTCATCGTAATATTGATTTGTTGCCCATGACCCCCAGAAATAGAGAAGGGATGCGGTGCTTTTTCGATGCCTTCTTGAAAGATTTTCAGAAAGAGAAATTGTCCTGGCCGATAATCAAGCCTTTTCGCCAGCGTCAGCTCAACTTCCATTACATTGGGTTTCAGCTTTTGAATGGATGAAATATGACCTTTATAGGGAAAGAACATATCCTGATACATTGTCAGCATATAAAGGGCAGACATACATCCAATTGTAGTTGTGAGTGCTGTAAAAATACCTAAAGCTGAGGGCTGTAATAAATCATAGTGGCTAGAAAAATAAGCATGATAAATACCGAATGCATAGGGCACAAGTAATAAGCGATGGAGCCAACGCCAATGCTCATACTTCAGGAATTTTGCAATAAAGGCAAGAACAATTAGGATGATAAAGCCGTATTGGGCAAGCTCGCCAAGTTCTTTAGCGAATTCATTGAGTGACGTTCGATGTGTTAGCTCCTCATCAGGAACCATTTTTTGTAATTGCCCGTGGATAAGAATCAATCCAAGTGAAAGGATAGCTAGTAATTTATGATAAAAATAGATTCGCTCAAGACCATAGAACCAACGCTCCAAAATTTTACTTCTTGTAGCTAATAAGAATACAAGGAATAAACTAGTCGTGGCTAAGCCTCCAATGACATGACTTAGTGTGTTCAACGGATGGATGGGTGCCATAGGTTTGGCAAAATACCAAAGTAAAGCACTACCGCACATAATGAATAAAATAAAAAGTATTCCTTTATAAGCTCTCATATCTAACCTCCACCTCTATGTTTATCCATATTTTCTCTAGCTATACAAATATAGAATAAAAAGTTTCGAGCGTACGTTCGGAATGTATGTTCCCTTCCGTGTCGAATTATGTTACATTAAGAAAGAAAATATAAGAGAGAGAAGGAGTGGAAGTAATTTATGCAAGGGAATACCCATATCGTTGGGGGCATTACAGCAAGTCTTGCCTTTGCACAGTTTTCAAATGATAACCCACTGGTCTTAGTAGGTGCAGGGGTTATCGGTGCATTACTTCCAGATATTTGTCATAGAGGCAGTAAAATAGGTCGTACATTTCCCCTCATCGCAAAGCTAGTGAATACGATATTTGGACATCGTTCCTTTACACATAGTTTGTTGTTTTTAATAAGCATGATGGTGTTATTACATATGTTGATTCCTTATCGAGCGATATCTATTGGAATTATTATCGGAATGGCTAGCCATATCGTACTTGATATGTGTACAAAAAAAGGGGTCAAATTGTTTTTCCCCGCATCTGTCTCTATTCGTTTTCCGCTTACAACGAAAACAGGTAGCAAGGTGGAAGGGGTTGTACTGATGTTGTTATCAATGCTATCCATCTATTTGAGCTATGAATTGATTGTAAGATTTATTGAGGCAATATAAATAAGACAAGCCCCAGTATGCGTTTACTGGGGCTTTTGATGTCAGTCGGCCTGTACCTCTTCAACAGTCTGCTCAACCTCGGCACGAGACATTTTTTCTCGTCCTTCCTGCATTGCCTTTAGTGTTTTGTGGGCTAAGGCAAGTGGTAGGCGGCAGAACAGCAGAATAGTACGTTTATTGATATCCTTCATATACAGATCTGCTTTAGCTAAATTTTCTTCTGCATAAGCAAATAAATCCTCGCGTGTCCACCCGTCAGGTACGAAACTTACACCACGTTCATCTAAATCCTCATGCTGATTTCGTAAGATGTTGACAGCCTGTAATCCGCGACCGTAGCCAATTGCTAGCTCGCGATCGGTTTGAACGCCTGCACCCCATGCCCAAAGCTCAGACAGCATCGTTCCAACAAGCCCAGCCACGTAGTATGTATAATCATCTAAATCCTCACGTGTGTGGACCTGCCAATTGGCCTTTGCCCATTTTGCCATACCAAAAGCCATTTCACTTGTGGAAGCCTGCACAATTTTTCTGGATTCCTCAGGGCAAAATGTCAGCCAATCTGCTAAACGAAGAGATACTTCAGGTAATTGGTCTGCATAAGGTGCGAGTAATGCTTGATAGGCTTCTTCATTAAAAGTGTCCTTTAATAATTCGCTCGTTGCTGACAGCAAATCAAATTTCACATCATTAGAAAGCTCTTCATGGTCTTCAATTTCATCAATGGCACGCATAGCTAAATACGCAGCAGCCACCGACACCTTTAAATCATTTTTTAAAAAAGTAATCGGTATATAAAACGTGCGGCTTGTATCTTTCAAAACCTGCATCGCTTCTTTGTAAAGTCTTTTTTGCTCGTTCACTTGTATTCCTCCGTTCAAATGGTTCCACATCTATAGTATATCGTATCGTAAAAATAGGGAAAGATAAAACAGATTGTTCATATTTAGAGAGATATTCTTTGAAAACGTTTCCTGAGAATGATATAGTTTAATTGTAAACTATTTAAACCTATACTTTTATTGTGGACGAAAGTATAGGTTAAACCACATTTCAGAAGAGAGGAAGTTTAGAAAATGGGACGTTTAGATAATAAAATTGCGATGATTACTGGTGGCGCATCTGGTATGGGTGCAGCAATGGCGAAATTGTTTGCGCAAGAGGGTGCTACGGTAATTGCGGCTGATATTAATGAAGAGAACCTAGCAAAAATCTCAGAGCTAGACAATGTAGAGGGCATGAAATTAGATGTTTCCTCTGACGAAAACTGGGCAGAAGTGACGAAAGCCATTGTCGAGAAATATGGTCGCATTGATATTTTAATTAACAATGCTGGTATTTCATCCGAAAAAGGACCAGATCAAATTACACAAGCGGACTGGTCAATCATGCATAATATCAATGCTTTTGGTCCATTCCTAGGCATTAAACATGCGTCTAACTATATGAAAGAAGCTGGGAAAGGCTCTATTGTTAATACATCCTCTTACACAGCGATTATTGGCGCAGGCTTTAATGCCTATACAGCCTCTAAAGGGTCTTTACGTGCGATTGCTCGTGCAGCGGCATCAGAGCTTGGTGCTTTCAATGTTCGTGTTAATACAGTATTCCCTGGTGTCATTGAAACACCCATGACAGCTAAATTATCAGAAGCAAAAGAAGCAATGGATATGTTAGTAAGAGCAACACCAATGGGTCGCCTTGGCCAACCAGAGGAAGTAGCAAATGCTATTTTATTTTTAGCATCAGATGAAGCTTCTTATATTACAGGTGCTGAGCTTGTCATTGACGGTGGCTATTCAGCACGCTAATTAATCGCTATAGGAAAGTGAAAATGCCTGTTCAAGCAGTGCATTTTCACTTTTTTTGTTTTTTTAGTAAAATGATGATAAAGCTTTCGAAATGCATTAAAATTCAGCTATCGATTAGAAAAAATTTGATATTTTTCGTGATTTTTTCATGAAAGTTTACGAAGTTATTGCACAATCATTTCAACAGCGTTAAAGTTTAGAAAGGGCGAAAATGTCATTACACAATTTGGGGGATTGTACTGAGCGTTTAGCTTTTGTACGAACAAATTAATTGGTCAGGATTTTGGCACACAAAACTCCTTGCAAAATCCTTAGTACCAAAGAGGGCATGTACTTTATTAGTTGCCTTAATCATCGCGTAAACTGCAATCATTGTATGAGGAAGTTACGTAATAAAAACAAAGGAGAATTGTATGCCAAAGGCTATAGGTATTGATGCAGGCGGCACATTGACAAAGGTTGCTTATTTAGATCAACACAATGAGCTTATTTTAACAACCTTTCCGTCTAATGATTTGCAATCTGTAAAAAAATGGATTATTGATCATCCAGATATTGAGGATATTGGTGTTACGGGGGGACGTACAGAGCAATTACTTGATGTCATTAAAACAATGAAATCGATTCATTATATAGTGGAATTTGAAGCAACATTAAAGGGTGTCCGATTTTTATTAAATAAAGAGGGCTACTTTTTTGAGCGTAGTATGATCACCAATATTGGGACAGGCACTTCCATTCATTATATGGAGGGCAATACCCATATTCGCGTTGGCGGAACAGGCGTTGGTGGTGGGACATTAATTGGATTGTCAGCGCTTACAACAGGCATTACCGATTACAATGAGCTACGAGAAATGGCTGACAATGGCCATCGTGAGAGTATTGATTTATTGGTTAAGGACATTTATCAGGGCATGGATACACCGATTGATGGTCATTTAACTGCGAGTAATTTTGGGAAAGTAGGCATTACAAAGTCCATCAAACATCCGGCCGAGGATATTATTGCGACGGTTCAGGGACTAGTAGGCGAAGTCATCACAACACTTAGCATTCAATATGCGGAAGAAAAAAAGGCTCAGCATATTGTCTATATTGGATCAACTCTCAGCAATAATGCTCATCTTGCCCGTGTAATTGCAAATTATACACGCACGAAGAAGCATACACCTGTCTTTATAAACGATCATGGCTTTTCAGGCGCTGTCGGAGCATTGCTCAACATTACAGAATATACAATTGTCTAGAGACAGATAAGAATGAACATGACTAATGCAGATTAGTCATGTTCATTTTTTTTACAAATAGCGAAGAAAATTACCTACATAGTAACGCCTCTATTTGAACAAATTATGTGCAGGAGGTGAAGTTACGTGGGCAAACGTAATAATCGGAACAACAGTAAAACCATGAATATGCGAACACATAATCCTTTTGGTACTTACAAAAGCAAAGATCTTGATCGAAGTAATAGCAATAATAACAACCCGAATGACAACTTGAACGAAGAGTTCGCAGCAGAATTTGATGCGAAAGCTAAAAATAAAAATAATAAAACAAATCATGATAAAAACCAGCAATCTAATAAAACGAAATAGTGGAGGTACAAATCATGGCGAAAAAGAGGAAAACAAGCTTTAAAAAGAAAAAGAAGGAAGATACACATAAAAAGAATGATCGTGAGGAGTACTCAGCAGAGTTTAACCAAGTCATTCATAATAATCCTCAACAGCCAAAGCAATAAAGACAAGCTGCTCCAAAACTTTTTGGAGCTCTTATTTTTTACCGTATGTGCTTCTTTATACAGTCAAAAAGGGAGTGATTCAAGTGGGAAAATTTTATTTACTTGGACTTCTTTTTGTTTGTCTTGCTGTGTTTATACAAACACCAATGGTCGCAAATGCACAACAAGAAACACCTGCTTATGCAAAATGGGGACAGATGGCTATCAAAGAGGTAAAGGCAAAATATCCTACTGCGAAGATTGTGGATTATTTGCATGAAGGCAAGGAAGTACATGGAACATCAACTATTGAGAAGTTTAAGCTTTGGCTTAAGCAGCCTGATAAGGAATTTGGTGTTTATGTCAGAATCAGCTATCAAACCACAACACAAGAAGTAGAGAAAATTGAATTTCAAGAAAGTACTTCATAAAACAAGGATGCCTACAATAGGGCATCCTTGTCATGTTGCTGAAAAAAGAGGATGTCAACGGCAGAAATAGCAACTTGGCAAGG
>NZ_JBHERJ010000028.1:0-577 GCF_043359455.1 Lysinibacillus sp. PWR01
AGCCGCAGCGAAAGCGAGTCTGAATAGGGCGAAATAGTACGTGGTCGTAGACCCGAAACCAGGTGATCTACCCATGTCCAGGGTGAAGGTGAGGTAACACTTACTGGAGGCCCGAACCCACGCACGTTGAAAAGTGCGGGGATGAGGTGTGGGTAGCGGAGAAATTCCAATCGAACTTGGAGATAGCTGGTTCTCTCCGAAATAGCTTTAGGGCTAGCCTCGTGATGAGAATACTGGAGGTAGAGCACTGTTTGGACTAGGGGGCCATCCCGGTTTACCGAATTCAGACAAACTCCGAATGCCAGATATTTATACACGGGAGTCAGACTGCGAGTGATAAGATCCGTAGTCAAAAGGGAAACAGCCCAGACCACCAGCTAAGGTCCCAAAGTAATCGTTAAGTGGAAAAGGATGTGGCGTTGCACAGACAACCAGGATGTTGGCTTAGAAGCAGCCATCATTTAAAGAGTGCGTAATAGCTCACTGGTCGAGTGACGCTGCGCCGAAAATGTATCGGGGCTAAACGATTCACCGAAGCTGTGGATTGACATCTACGATGTCAGTGGTAGGAGAGCGT
>NZ_JBHERJ010000029.1:0-4529 GCF_043359455.1 Lysinibacillus sp. PWR01
AGGTGAGACCCTGGAGCGAACGCAAGTGAGTGAAGCGGCTCATCGGACGCCCCCTGGAAAGGACGCTGGCGGAACGGAAATCAACCTCTCACCTTGCCAAAAGTTCTTTTTCTGCTAGTGACATGATCTTTTTTAGCTTAGTTAATAAGGCTCGGCATCGTGTCCTTTATTCATAGCATCTTGTGGTGCTTGATCACCATTGATATTGCCAAGTGGTTTTGATGCAGAGGAGCCTTTTCTAGCGTTGTGCAAACCTTCCTTGAGTAAGCGACCATATTCTTCATCGGCTTCTTCTGCCAAAGCAATCATGGTATTTTGAATGTCCTCATGACAGACCGATAGATCATTTATTAAATTTTCAAGAAGTTCATCGCGCTCCCACTGTTCAAAGTTACGATAAGTCTCACCGGCCTGTTTGGTATTACTTTGACGATCAATCGATTCGCGAACAAGGTTTCCTTCAATGTATGGTGTGTATTCTTTACCCGCTTGTGTTGCTTCCTTTAATCCATTAAGCATGGAAGGCTCATAATTAATATGTGGATTTTGGCCAGGTGCCAAATCACGCTTGTACATCATTTGCCCACCATGTTGATTGGTCGCTACACGTTTTTTAGGTGCGTTAATTGGAAGCTGTAAGTAGTTGGCTCCTACACGATGGCGTTGTGTATCAGAATAAGAGAAAGTACGACCTTGCAACATTTTATCATCAGAGAAATCTAAGCCATCGACAAGTACCCCTGTGCCGAAAGTAGCCTGTTCCACCTCAGCAAAATAATCTTCAGGGTTTTTGTTTAACACCATTTTGCCGACTGGATACCATGGGAATTGATCGTTTGGCCAAAGCTTTGTGTCATCCAATGGATCAAAATCAAGCTCAGGGTGTGGGCCATCCTCCATAATTTGAACATGTAGCTCCCATTCAGGGAAGTCTCCACGTTCGATAGCATCATATAAATCTTGTGTAGCATGATTGAAATTTTTCTGTTGGATTTCTTCTGCTTCTTTTTGTGTTAAATTTTTAATGCCTTGTAGTGGTTCCCAATGATATTTGACAAGGACTGCCTTGCCTTCACTATTCACCCACTTGTACGTATTAACCCCAGAGCCCTGCATCATACGATAATTAGCTGGAATCCCCCAAGGAGAGTACACGAATGTTACCATATGGAAGGTTTCTGGTGAGCTAGAGCAAAAATCAAAGAAACGTTCAACGTTTTGAATATTAGTAATGGGGTCAGGCTTAAAAGCATGAATCATATCTGGAAATTTCAGTGCATCCCGGATAAAGAAGATTTTTAAATTATTACCTACTAAATCCCAGTTGCCATCCTCTGTATAAAACTTTACTGCAAAACCACGGGGATCACGTAATGTTTCTGGAGAGTGACCACCATGGATAACAGTTGAAAAGCGCACAAAGACAGGCGTTTTCTTCCCTTCATCCTGAAAGACTTTTGCGCGTGTATATTTAGAAATGGGTTCATTGCCAACGACACCATAGGATTCAAAATACCCATGTGCCCCAGCACCACGAGCATGCACAACCCGTTCTGGAACTCTCTCTCTGTCAAAGTGGCTCATCTTCTCTAGAAAATCATAATTTTCAAGTGTTGCAGGACCTCGATTACCAACTGTTCTTAAATTTTGATTGTTCGTAATTGGATGTCCCTGTCGATTGGTCAATGTCATATCTTGCTCATGTGTTGAATCATTTTGCTGTGTCATAGTATGACCCCTTTCCTATAGATACTTCCATTTTGTCCTTGAATGGGGCAAACTAGTCATCCAAATTATTCTTTGAGCTAATAAAAAAGCTCTCCATACATAAATGTAGGAGAGCCTTGGATGGCGTTTTCAAATGGAATCAAGTTGTTTTGAGTATGGCCATTGCTTATAGTTGGTCATGAGTCATCGGTCATACAGTAACAGGTAACTTGTCATTGGTTTTTAACTAATTAGCCGAAAAGCTAGATTTGAAAACAGCACATCCAACTCGGTTTGGAGTCTCACCGCACCGAGGCTAGAAATAACGGGAATCGTCAAAGTTAATTTGAATACTGTAATTTTTTGAATTGATAAGATTGGATAGTTTATGTGCATCTTTTTCAAGCTTCGTTGCTCGTTCTCGATATTCATCCGGCTCATACAAAGCGATTTCATACAACATTGTATTTTCGCCATAGCCAAATCTTACACTCTCTTTTTCTCGCATACTGAAATCTTTACACAAATCAGCCTCAGCACGGAGTTGTGTCGCTAGTTCGATGGCTTCTACTAGTGCCAGCTTTTGACCTTTAAAGTCTACTGTGTTTTGGATGTTTGCTTCATAGACTAGGCGGTCTAATGTACGTGTATCTAGACGAACTTGTGCTAAGTCAGCTTCAATAAGGGGGAGGGCTCGATTACTTGTTTTAGGAGCTTGTCCCTTTTCAACTGTTACAAAAGCACTGCGATGTAGTTCACTTACTAGCTCTTGAGTTTTCTTTCCTAAAATACTTTTTAGTTTAACAGCTTCTGCAAGATTAATCACGAAAACACGTCCTTTTTATAGTGTTATAGATGGCTCATCATTCGACATGAGGGCGATTTGATAATGTCCGCCATGAATTTGATTAAACATTTTCCCTGCTGATGCAAGTAGTTCGTTCGATGCGTCATTTGTTAAAGATGGTCGGAGATAAAATAGATGTAACGCCTCTGTTGTTTCCTCTGTGACAGCTGTGCGTTTAGAATCAACAAAAGGTGAGCCAAATGCTCCTACCTCATCACGACTGTAGAGAATATTAGCTAATGTATTAAAGCGCCCATTCAAACCATCATAACCAATTTCGTCATGACCAAGATCAATTTCTACAAATTCTTTGATTTGAGCGATATCATAAAGTCCAATAGGCATTTCATATTGGAGTGAAAAGAAATTATTTAAATCAACACCTGAATGAATTGGCGTTAAGTAGTTTTGCTTACTAATTCGACGCATTAGGCTTTCTGCTGCGTGACGATAACGGTTTGGATCAGCACCAAGCTTTTTCCAGAGCTGTCGCCATTCTGCAATACCCTCACGCTGTGTTACAGGAAGTTCCTGCATTTCAAGAAAGAGATTTTCCTGATACAATTGCATACGCCCTTTAATCATTTGAGGAGATTCCGCTACGGCAATTTTGGTATAATGAATAATGCCGATTTTTAGCTCGGGATGTTGTGTTAATAGAGATTGGTTAATGGAAATTTCCAATGAACATCACCTACTTTATCTATTTCTATTATTGTACCATGTAAGGAGTTGGAAATAAAATGAACATACACGACCTACAACATGATTTTGTGGCATATGCGATGTCCATTGGTGTTGATAAAATAGGTTTTACAACAGCAGCTCCCTTTACAGAATTAAAAAACAAATTGCGTCGACAGCAGGAGCTCGGCTATCAGTCTGGATTTGAAGAAAGTGATATTCAAAAACGTACAGAACCCCTTCAACTACTAGATGAAGCAGAGAGTATTGTAGCAATAGCTGTTGCTTACCCTTCACGTATGCAAAATGCACCAATTGGTAAAAAGGGTGCGCGACGTGGGATTTTCTGCCGTGCTTCATGGGGTGTCGATTATCATACAGCATTACGTGAGCGTTTAAAGTTATTATCTGCTTGGCTTGAGGAACATGTCGAAGGTGTACGTATTGAATCAATGGTAGATACAGGAGCACTTGTAGATCGGGCGGTAGCAGAACGTGCAGGCATTGGTTGGAGCGGCAAAAATTGCTCGATTATCACGCCTGAATTTGGTTCCTATGTGTATTTGGGAGAGCTCATCACAAATATTCCATTTGCGCCAAATAAGCCAATGGAGGATGAATGCGGAGATTGTCGCCTATGCTTGGATGTTTGTCCAACGGGAGCCTTAATCCAAGGTGGACAATTGAATGCACAGCGCTGTATTGCTTTTCTGACTCAAACGAAGGGAACATTGCCAGATGAGTTTCGTAGTCATATCGGTAATCGACTGTATGGCTGTGATACATGCCAGACCGTATGTCCTAAAAATAAAGGGAAAATTAATTGGATGCATGAAGAATTTATGCCAGATCCAGAGCTAGCCAAGCCATTACTGACACCGCTTTTAACGATTTCCAATCGAGAATTTAAGGCGAAGTATGGTCACGTCTCAGGCTCATGGCGTGGGAAAAAGCCTATCCAACGTAATGCCATCTTGGCACTTGCTCATTTTAAAGAGGAAGCCGCCATACCAGATTTGATTGCTTTACTTCATAAAGATGACCGTCCTGTCATTCGAGGAACAGCTGCATGGGCTTTGGGCAAGATAGGCGGAGAAACGGCCCAATCAGCTTTACATGAAGCCGAAGCTATCGAGCAGGACGAAGAAGTACTGAGTGAAATTCATAAAGGGTTGCAGTTTTTTAAGTAAGATTGGATCTAGGTACAATTGGTGAACCATAGTTCAATGTAGGGATGAAATCAATTGATTCGAGTGCCTATGATTGGGAGAAGAGCCGCTCTAAAAGAAGA
>NZ_JBHERJ010000002.1:0-37052 GCF_043359455.1 Lysinibacillus sp. PWR01
AAAAATATATTTTATATAAGGGAATGCTTATATAGAGAAAAAAGAGGAGAAGTTTATATGAAAACACTAAAAGTAATCAATCAAAATCAATCTTGTTGTACTCCTGCTCAGGACATTGAAGTCCAAGAGACTGTTAATAATTCCAATAAGAATTTACCGATTGTCATAATTGGTGCAGGTCCTATCGGGTTAGCTACTGCTGCTCATTTAGTAGAGCAAAACCAGTCATTTATTTTACTTGAAGCTGGCAATGAAATAGCACACAATATTCGTACTTGGGGGCATGTCACATTATTTTCCCCATGGCGTTATAACATCAATAAAGCTGCTAAATCATTATTAGAGGGATCTGATTGGGTAGAACCTAACTTAGAAACAATACCTACGGGGCATGAGTTAATTGATCTTTATTTAAAACCTTTGGCAGAGTTAACACAAATAAAACCAAGTATCCGATTGAACTCAAAAGTAGTAGGTATTTCGAGACAATTAAATGATAAAATGAAATCGAAAAATCGATTAAATCAATCCTTTAATATATATGTTGAAAAAGAAGATGACATCGATATTATTGAGGCAAAAGCAGTTATTGATGCAACTGGAACATGGGGGAATCCAAACCCAGCAAATTCTACAGGTGTTTGGCTGAAAAATGAGAAAGAATTAGTAGATCACATTGAGTACGGTATTCCAGATATAAATACGAATCCTAAGAGATATGCAAATAAGAAGATTGCTGTCATTGGTGGTGGTCATTCAGCAATCAATACCTTATTAGCTTTGGCTGATTTACAAAAAGAAAATCCTTCAACAAAACTTGTGTGGATAATGCGTAAAAGATCTGTAGAAGAAGCTTATGGTGGTGAGGAAAAAGATGCGTTGGCAGCACGTGGCGCACTCGGTATACGCATCCATGAATTGGTAGATACAGGTATGATTGAAGTAGTAACACCTTTCTATATATCACAGGTGAAAAAAGAAGAAAATATCCATATCGTAGGTACTATAAACGGAGAACAAAAAGTACTTACAGGATTTAATGAACTTATTGTTAATGCAGGAAATAGACCTGATTTTACAATGAACAATGAACTGCGTTTATCTATTGATACAGCAACAGAAAGTGTGCAAGCATTAGCGCCACTAATTGACCCTAATGAGCATAGTTGCGGAACAGTAAGAGCGCATGGAGAAGAAACACTAAGACAACCAGAAAAGAACTTCTACATTGTCGGTGCAAAAAGTTATGGACGCGCACCTACATTCTTAATGGCCACAGGTTATGAACAAGTTCGTTCAATAACAGCCTATTTATCAGGAGATGAAGAAGCGTCGACACGTGTGGAATTAGAATTACCAGAAACAGGCGTATGTAGTATTAATCTTGTCAATCAATCAAATTCATGTTGTTAATTGGAATGGGGGATATGTTTGTTTGATCAGCTATTTATAGTGGGAATATATTTATTAATTATTTTAATGCTTTCATATTTTACACTTGAATATCTGAAAAATAAAATTAGTAAGCAACATTTTTTAATATGGTTAATTTGTGTTTTTTTAACTGGACCTATAGCATTTATCATATATGTTATTTTGGACAAGAAAAAGGAAGCATAACTAAGGTTTATTTAAGTGACTGTTAGCGAAAGCTAGCAGTCCTTTTTGAACATTTGTAAGGGGGAATTGGATGGACACATTATTTATTCGTAAGATGGAGCAAAAAGATTTAGCAGAGGTATTAAGGATCTATAGAGAAGGAATTAAAACTGGGATGGCAACTTTTGAAACAAATGTACCCAGTGAACGAGTATGGGATGAAGGGCATCATGCAACTTTACGCTTTGTGGCAGAAATCAACAAAAGAGTGGTAGGTTGGATTGCGGTTTCACCTGTATCTACCCGAGCAGTATATTGTGGAGTTGGGGAAGTAAGTGTTTATCTATCTAATGATAATAAAGGAAAAGGGATTGCATCAAAGTTGTTAGGTCTGTTGATTGAGGAGAGTGAAAAAGAAGGCTTTTGGACGCTCCAATCATCTATTTTTGCAATCAATACATCAAGTATTCAATTACATAAAAAGATGGGTTTTAGAATTGTGGGTACGAGAGAAAAAATTGCACAGTTACATGGGAAATGGCACGATACCGTTATAATGGAAAAAAGAAATAATCTTCTTTAGAGGACATTTACTAGAAGGGGTTATAAAATGATTGCTTACTTTCCTAAACCTTATAACAATGAATTGTATTACAGTATTTTAGCTAGGTACTACTCTTATAGTGGTGATATTCTGCCTTCCTACACCTTAAAAGAACTGACAGGAGAAACTCGTAACATTAGTTTTGAGGTACCAATTGGATTAGATTATTTAGTAACTAAAGTAAAAAAATTTTCAAGTATCTACTCGAAAGAGTATTTTATAAATAATCACACAATTTTTCCTGTTGTAAGACCTTTTAAGAGAGCCGAGTGGACTCGGAAATTCTCAGAAGAAAAATATAATCTTGAAGCAGCAAGATTAAAATTGTTTGGTAACAAAGAGAATGACATAGAATCAAAAGAGCATTTATATTATTGCACTGAATGTTTAAAAGAACAATTTGAGAAATATGGCGAAGGATATTGGAATAGGCTACACCAAATCCCAGGTATATTTGTTTGTACTAAGCATCGGATAGCATTAATAAAACACTCCGTAAATATTCATAATATTCAAGATGTTATGTTTGTTTTACCCAGGTTTGAAGATACTAAGGTTAATCCCGGAAAATATAACAGTGATGTATTGGAGTCATTATTAAATTTATCCGAGGATATAGAGTACATATTTGAAGAAAATTTGGATACATTTGCTGAAAATTACTTTTATGAAAAATACGTAACACTTTTAGAGATAAAAGGAATTGCTTATCCTATGTTAAAAAGAGAAGATAGGTTAAAAAGTTTACTGTTAGATTATTATCCATATAGATTTCTTGAAATGCTGAATTCATCTTTTACCCAAAGTACCTCATGGTTGCCTAAATTTAATAGTATTAATAAAACTATTAATTTACATCCAATAAGACATCTATTATTGATGAGGTTATTATGTGGTTCAGCTCGTGAATTTTTTGAAAATGATTATGAATATAAACCTTTTGGGAATGGCCCTTGGATTTGTATGAATCCTTTCGCAGATCATTATTTAGAGAAGGTTGTTAAAAAAGTCCATGTTAGTATCCATAGAGGGAATAGAGATATTCAAGGTGATATGAAATGTAGTTGTGGATTTGTCTATCGAATAAGAGTGTGGGAAAAATCCCCACTGAACATAGAATATTTTAGTAATAGAATAATAGAGAGAGGTCATATATGGGAACAAAAGTTTAATGATTTAATTGAGCAAAGATTAACATTAAATGAAATCGCTCATCAGACAAGATTGTCTAAACCGACTATAACAAAAATTCTAAGGGATCGAGAAAGTAGAAAAGATTTAAAGCAAGTAGAAAGATATGAAAAGGTAAGAGAAAAAGCCACGAGTTATAAGAAGATATGGCTAGAATTATGTGAAAAATATCCCGAGTACTCTCGTCATGAATTAAATATGGCAAATCGAGCTGTATACACATGGCTTAGAAAGCATGAAAAGGAATGGCTAGAAGCAAATTCTCCGATGGTTAAAAAGAGGTTTGATAGGAAAAAAAAGGTATATTCTGTAGAAGTAGATTATGACTTACTAAGTAAAGCTCAAAATATCATTTCAACGTGGTCAGAACTGGAAAAAGAGCGAAATAAGTTAATAAGAAAATCTAAATATAAAATTCAAATTTTAATAGGCTTGGGAGGAAATACTAAAATCACTAGAAAGAGATACCCATTAACTTCAAACTACATAGATTCAATTGAAGAATCTCCTGATGAATTTAAAAAACGGAAAGTAAGAAATCTCCTTGAGGAGAAATTTAAAAATGAAATAGTTTCTTTAAATAAAGTAGCGGAAGCAGCATGCGTTAGGAAATACATTCGGGATGGTGGAGAGGAAATTAAATTGTACATAGAAAAGATGGTAAAAGAACATAATTTAAATAGTTAATAATATGAATATATTTATATGTATTCGACAATAATTAACATTACCCTTCCATTATTTATGGTATATATAGGACAATGATGGTAAAATAGTACTGTAATCATCAAAATTTAGAGGGGCTGAATACATGTCAAATTATGATTCGTATTTAGACAGTTCACTAGAATCTTTGAAACAATTTATAAAAGATATGAAAAGTAGACCAATATTATTTATTGGTTCTGGTTTCTCTCAAAGATATATTAACGCACCTACTTGGTCTGGTTTATTAAAACAATTAATAGATGAAAATCCTGAAATAAATAGGCCTATGCAATATTTTATTCAAGAACATGATGGTGATTACGCAAAAATTGCATCTGAATTGGTGGATTACTATCGTTCATATGCTTGGAATCACCATTCTGATGAAGAACAATTTCCTCCTTTTCTTTTTGAATCATCTTCTAAAAGCATCCATTTGAAGTATCAGATTGCAAGTATACTAATTAATCTTATGGAACGGTTTGATGCTGATTCTCATGGGTTAAAAGATGAAATAGAATTAATAAAAAAATTAAATCCTCAAGCTATAATTACAACCAATTAAGATAAGTTACTCGAAGCTTTATTTCCAAAATATGAGGCGATAGTTGGTCAACATGTTATCCGTCAGAAGAAATCAACAGATATTGGGCATATTTTAAAAATTCATGGTTCAGTTGATGATTGTAATAGTATCGTTATCGAGCAACAAGATTACGACTATTTCTTTAAAAAGCAGATATATTTAATTGCCAAGTTGTTTACATATTTTATGGAACATCCTATTATCTTCATTGGATACAGCTTAAGTGATGAAAATATAAAATCTATTTTGTATAATGTTAAACAAATTATTGATGCTGAAACAGAACCATTAATTGATAATATGTGGTTTATTGATTGGAGTAGGGAGCCAATTAATTCTGATACAATACCACCTAGTGAAAAATCTATTCCAGTAGGAAATGGAGAATCTGTTCGAGTTAATTATATTAAATTACACAAGTACGATAAGCTTTACGAAGCTTTGTATCAAGATTCAGTAGATATTGAGGTATTAAAACAAATCGAGGAAACGGTTTACAATGTAGTAAAAAGTGATACCATAACCAATTTAGAAGTAGACATAGCAAGCTTACGCTACTTAACAGACAGAGAAAGTTTCTTAAGTTCTATAACTACTGCATCAGCAGATGGTGAAGTTGCTGCTACAAGAACACTTGTTACATTTGCTGATATTCAAGATCCTAACCAATTAGCTGCTCAATTCACCCTTTCAGCAACAGAATTATGTAAGAGGGTATATGATGGTCAACTCTCTTATTGGTCTCACGCATATGATTTAATTGGAGACGTTTTTTTGCAAACAGGTGTAAATTTACGAGCAAGCAATAATAATTATCATGTAAATATGAATGGGGTTAGTAGGTTTTCAATGAAGATGGTCAATTTGTTGAAAAAAGTAAAAGACATGGAACCATACACAATTACTATAAATAATCGAGAAATACACTATCCCTCGAATGATGAAAATTAGAAGTAAAAAGCTCAGTTAGTATACATCTTTTTTGTAACACTTCTATGGATATATTATACAGATAAAAGAATTTTAGTATACGACTTTTTTGTAATATTTTAGATTCTTCTAACATAGGAATGCGCCTTTAAGCGCTTGAAAGTATACGACTTTTTTGTAACTTAACACGTGATGTGTGTACACAACTTAATTGTACCCTACACAACTCAACTGTACCCTAGTATATTTAAGTTAGTAGCTAATTTATGTAGGGCTGGTATATAAAATAAAATTAGTTGATTTTAGGCTTAAAAAGCTAGTGCCTTCCTCTATTGTATAAAGGAAGGCACTTTTAAATTATGGCTGTTTTTTTAAATTGTTACTGTTCAATCTTAATGGCAGAGTTAATCTACAAATGTTTGTAGATTGACTCTTTTTTGTTTTGATGTTTCGTAAGTCGATTATACGAATATTGATTCCTGTGATTTTCCATTCAAATCTTAACAAGAATGCTTGTTGTATTAAACTGCCCCGTTAGCGCCAGAAAAGTGCTGATTACAATCTTAGGAAATATACACGATTTAAACGTTAAGCCATAATCGTGTAAATATTGGTGTATCAAGTGTTTACGCTTCATGTATAAAAAACTGTATAAATAATGTTTATAAGAAAAGCCGCGAAACGTTGTTTTAACAACATTGATGGCTTTTAAATGTGCGCCAAAACTTGCGTTTGGGAACGCTTTTTAGTTTATTGATGTATACATTATAAATCCTTGTTGCACTAAAGTACCACGTTAGTTAATTAATAATATATTTTTTCACTAAATAATAGTAACAAAAAAATTATGCAACGCGTGCAACAACACAACCGACCATAATGAACCTGTCTTTTTATAGACAAAACCAAAAAGTAAACCTATTGCAAAAACATATATATGGGTCCCAGCTATAAAGAAATCATAGAATCCATTATTGTAAATCCAAATTGGGTAGTGAATGACCAAAAATAGTAAAGCAGTTACAATATTTGCTTTCCAAAAAGCCACTTTTTTATTGACTTCTTGTAAAATTAATCCCCTGAAAACAATTTCTTCGGCTAATCCTGCCATAAGAAAACCATTAAGGTAATCATCAATGGATAATGAAAATTGAAATGATTGCTGATTAATGATATATGTTTCAAAAGCAAAATATAAGCCAACTAACAGTGAAAGAACTACTCCCCAAAATAAACCTTTTTTAACATTAACGTTTACTCTTAAGTAGTCAAATGGGTTAGTATGTAAATAATATTTTATGTATAACCAAGTTGGAACAATCCATACGAACCCCTTAACCAACGCCTCTAATAATGGGGAGATTATTTCACCGAATGAATAAATGTAGTCAATTAACCATAATTCTTTAATTGTCCAGACCAAATAAAATATGAGTAGAAACCCTATCATTGCTATTACATCATTATTTTTCACTTTACTTTCAACCCTTAATTGCGATTCCATTTCTACCTCCATTAATGTAGTTATTTCTATTTTTGAATATTTACCAAGATTGCATTTGGGAACGTTATTTAGGTTTATTATGTATCTCTTATAAATCACTTTTTCCGGTAATTGCTGAAACCTAAACTTAGGCATCTCGTTTACGGAAAAATACAATAGCTACTGTAATAAAAATCAGTGTCCATAACATTGAAACACCTGTCCCTTGCATTGGTGTAAGGACATTTATTTCATCAGAGGAAGGCGGCATAAACATATAATATCCTGCCGTATCCGGAAAATAATTTTTAATACTGGGTAAAAAATCTTTCAATAATGGACTGACAATGAAATAATGACCAAGCAGTACCACTAAAGCAGGAGTGGTTCGTCTGAGTAGAGCACCTATAGCTGCACTGAGAAGGGTGGTTAATGTTAGATAGCCGGTTGCACCTACTAAAGTTTTAATCATAGCGTCTATTTCAATCACTAATGCTGTGTCTTTCATCATAATAAAAGCATATAGTACACCTGATGCAGCAATAATAAACGCCATAGGAATGGTTACAATTGCCAAAGCTAAATGCTTCGTGAATAGTTGAAACCCTCGCCAAGGGATCGTAGTTAAAGTAGTTCGAATCTGTCCACCCGTATACTCTGAACAAGTAGCTAAGATACCTAGAATAATGAACCCTGCTTGAAGATATCCCATAGAAGCAAGTCCTATTTTCAGTATACTTTGCGTTCCTGCTGCCCCTTGTAGACCAGCAGAAGTAAAAGCTGCTGCTAAAACTAAATTTAGAATGAATGTCCCCATAAGAGTGAGCCATACCAATGGTAATGTAACTAATTTTTCCAGTTCAGCTCCAAGGATTAGTGTTATCTTTCTACTAGAAGAGACACTCATGATGTAACGTCCCTCCTATGGAATACAATGGCTGCGACAATGAAAAGAACAGCTACCCAAGCAAACATGATTAAACCACCTTTGAATGGGGTGTGAAAACTGTCGCTCGTAAACATAAACATATCAACGCCAGCCTTATCTGGTAAGTAAAACGCTAATTTTGTAATCTTAGCAAGGAGGTAAGAGACTGTCACAACTGATGAATTTATTATGAGCATAGCAAGCGGGATAATGCCATTCTTAGTTAGAACCGTAATCCCAAATGCTAAAAGAGCAGTAAATATCCAGTAACAAACCGCGCCGATCAGTCTAGATGCTTCAAATGCAGGGGCGTATTCACCAAGAATAAGATTTGTTGCTGACACAGTTGTTAGAATAGCAACAACGGAAAGCAGTATGCTGATCACTGTCACTGCACTTGCTTTTGCCAGCAAAAAGTGGAAACGGGATGAAACAACAGTTAAACTCGTTGTAATCTGATTCCCTCCACCAGATTCACTGCTCTCTGTCAAATACTCACTGCTGACAGCAAGCACACCAAGAATAATGACACCTTGTACACCAAGACCTAAACCAATATAGCCAACTTCCGATAGACGTGTGCTAACTCCAGCTATAATCTTCTCTTTTTGTGCTGTACTGTCCAAGGCAGCAATGACCGCTGGGGCAAATGCTCCAATAAGAAAGGCAAGCCAAATACCCGGCAGGGAGAACAATTTAGATAGTTCCGCGTTAAATGCTCTCATACAACATCACCTGCATTTTTAGATGTTAGGGCAAAAAAAGCTTCCTCCAGCGTGGAATGATTACCTATTACTTCTTTCAATGTTCCGTTTGCAACGATTTTTCCATGATTAATAATCACCACATCATCAACAGTCTCTTCAAGCTCTCCCATTAGATGACTGGATAGTAACACCGTGTTTCCAGACTCAGCGCGTTCACGTAAAAATGTCCGAATCCAACGAATTCCTTCTGGGTCGAGCCCGTTTACAGGTTCATCTAAAACCAATATTTTTGGATCACCAAGTAGTGCAGCTGCCATTCCAAGTCTTCTTCCCATACCTAGGGAATAGTTTCCAATTATTTTACCGGCTACATTCGTAAGACCTACTATTTCCAAAACTTCCTCGACACGTGAGCGAGATAATCCTGAGGCACGAGCAATCCAACGCAGATGTGCTCGTCCTGTTTGCATACGATGAGCTCCAAATCCATCAAGTGCGGCACCTACTGTTACTAGAGGATTATGTAATTCTGCGAATGGCTTTCCATTAATTAGTGCACTCCCTGAGGTGGCACGATCTAATCCAAGCAGGATGCGAAGTGTAGAACTTTTACCTGCCCCATTCGGACCTAAAAAACCGGTTACTCTACCTGGTCTAGCTTTAAAACTGATACCTGATAAGATTTCTTTAGTTCCGCGATGTTTGACTAAGTTATTTATCGTAAGCAACCACAACACTCCCTTTCTGTTATGGTTCTAATTATAAAAAAGCAAAGTTAAATCTCGGTTATCTTGCTGTTTACTTCTGGGTTAACTTTAGGTTAACTCTACCAATAGCTACTCTTGTACCATTTCCATTTGATGTAAAGTCAGCTTTCAGCTTCATTTTTTTTAACATATAATTTGAAGCCGATAAACCAATCCCTGCCCCACCCTCGTAGGAAGAGTTATCCATACCTGGACCTCTGTCTGCAACAATGATCAGTTCTTTTTCTACATCAACCACAATGTTTGTATATTTTCCCTCTGCTGCATGGCGAAGAATATTCTGAAATAAATTATCCAGAACTCGTGTCATCCATTTAGGATCTGCTTCCCAATAAAAAGTCTTCTCTGTCGGTAAATCAACATCTAACTGAATTTCTTTTTCTTCAAATGCAGGATACCACTCAGCGACAGATGCTCTTACTAATCGTACAATATCTGTTGAAGTGGGATAAAAAGGATGTTTCCCTGATGTAAGTAATGTATATGAAAGTAAATCATCCATTAGATCTCCGACTCTTGTAATTGTATGGTTCATCTCTGCTAATGAGTCTTGCTCTTCAAAACTCATTGATTTTTTATTTAATCTGGTGATATGTCCTCTCAAAATGGTAAGTGGCGTTCGTAAGTCGTGAGATAAATTCGCAATGAGTCGATGGCGTAATAATTCCTCTTCATATTCTCGCTTGCGACTGTATTCAAGCTGCTGAATCATCCAATTAAAAGAACTTCCTAACTGGTCTATTTCATCCATACGATCCGTTTGAACAGATATTGATTTAGGAAATGAATTATTATTAGCTGAAAATGACATGACTTCCTGTAAGCGGGTGAGACGTTTACGAAGTCTCAAGAAGAACAGCCAAGAACTTACAACAAATGCGACAATAATAAAGCCAAACAAAAGTACGGTAAAGTAAAACAGATTTAACATATTCATTTCTTTTTCATTGCTAACAGGAACGAACGCAGTGAAGAAAATAAGCACAAGAAGAGGAAAAAAGATAAATAGAAAATGGACTATTAGAAAACGACGAAATAATGATCTATTCTGTTTCATAGTTTCACCCGATAGCCTATTCCCTTCAATGTTTCAATAATTTCTGGGGAATCTGGATGACGTTCCAACTTTTGACGCAATCGATGGATATGCACCAGTATTGTTTTATCACCAGTTATGTAAGTTTCGTTCCAAATCGCTTCATAAATTTGCTCTTTTGGTAACACTTGATTAGGGTGGCGTAAGAAATACATTAAAATTTGATGTTGTTTCCCTGTCAATATAATTTCTTCTCCTGTGTACTTGTCATATACCATTTGGACTTCTGGATCTACTTCAATATGATTTCCTAATGCAATTCGTTCGGAATGTATACCACCACTTCGACGGATTAATACTTCTAATCTTGCAACTAATTCATCCGTATGGAATGGTTTCGTTAAATAGTCATCAGCAAATTGTAAACCATCTACCTTATCATCTATTGATGTTCTGGCAGATAATAGCAATATCGGAACAGCAGGAGCTGCCTTTTTTAATCGTTTTCCCACAGTAAATCCGTCTAAGCCGGGTAACATGATATCCAAGATAACTATTTCATGCTGATTTACTTCTTTTTCAGCTCCTTCGCCAGAAAGCAGCCACTGAACTGAAAATCCTCGCTGTTCCAATTCTCCTTTTACCCAACTGCCTATTTTCTCATTATCTTCAATATATAACACGCTTCTTTTCAAGTAACATTTCCCTCTCTAAATTTCAAATTTATCTTGCATCATTTACAGTAACAATTGGATGCTTTTGTGTGCCTTTGAAATTGCTTTCTATTTTTTTCTGAAAATTAATCTTGCATTCTTCATAATCTGTATCATTTTTAAAAAGTAATGAATCTGTATTTATAATCCAAGTTAATGATTCCATGTTCAACTTATATCTTTTTGTATCGCTCCAAAATTTTTTTCTCCCAATAGCCATTTTAGCATCAATAATTTTTTGTAACTTCATATCTAAAATTTCTACACTTTTCTTCATTCTAAGCCTAAAATCAGTCATAAATAATAATTCCCCTTTGCTTAATATTTTATTTGAATAAAGTGTATTCCCACCACTATTCTACCGAAAGTATGTATGGTAAAAAAAGTGAAGAAAAATAATTATATACTTCTATACAAAATATAAGTATGTTCTTTATAAGTAGACTCTAGCTAAACAAGCTTGAATGTAGTAATACTAAGGTTTAGGATGTTTACTTTAAGTTGTTCAATTGTTACTTAGAATAGAGTTTGATTATGGATGTTTTATCAAGATTTGTTGTAGCTTTTGAATAAAGTTTGATAAAAGATAAGTTGCAAACGCTGAATTTATACAGAAAGAAACCAACTGTTTTGAAACAAAGTTTGATCAAAATAGTTGGTTCTTTATTTATCTAGTTTGGTCTTTATAATAAAGATTGTTTATTTCGGTATGCGAATCTTCAATTAAAGCACTACACTATATTGAATAACAACATTCTTTTAGAAAACAGCCTTATAAAAAGTTTATACATACGAAAGCCTAATGAAAACCCTTAGGGACCCCCAATTAAAATTGAACCGAGATAACCTTTAGGGCGGCGCTTAAATTGAAATTTTTTCTCCGAAAGCAAAAAGTCAAATTTCAAAATACCTATACTTACTAGACTGAAAAAGGCCATGATAATGGCTGTGGTCTTTTAATAAAGATTGATAATTTATAAATAAATTTGATCGTTTATAATAAAGTTTGATAAAAAACCTGTATGGAATGCAGTTTTCTTATTCCACAATCGGGCCATATTATTGAATAACAATTTTTAAAGATGTATTACCAGACGACGCTTTGGGAACGTGTTTTTATTAAAACAAACAAAATTACCTTTCGACACAATAAGAGCATTCCTTTTCTATTTTAGTTGCGAAGAACAGAAAAGTTTTGTGAAGATATAGCTCGCCCCCTTAGATAATGGTTGTCTTCACCATATTTTAATCTCTCCTATTACCCTTATACTTACATTAGTGCAATAATTATCAAAAATATTCCTAATCCCTCCTGTATACTTAGTCTTGAGGTGAGCAGTTATGTATAGTGAAACAGTTCAAAAAATCGTGGATACATTAGAGGAGAACTTATTAACAACGTGGCAGTTGGAGCATTACGCAACAAAAATTGGCTATTCGAAATTTTATTTGACGCGTCAGTTTAAAAAAGAAACTGGTTTAACGATTGGTGAATATATTAGAAAAAGACGTCTGGCCGTATCTGCTTTTCTATTGCTTCATACTGATTACACAATCCTTGATATTTCGTTCGAATGTCAATTTCAATCGCAAGAAGCTTTTACACGTGCATTTAAAGAGCTATACAGCATGCCACCCGGTAAATACCGCCATATGATGCGTTCTTTATACACAAAGGAGGAACAGGAAATGACAACAATAAACGAGGTAAAAGGTTGGTTATTAACGGGGACAAACCCATCTGCTTATACAATGAAAGCCGACCACGAAGTGTTTCATACAGGCTCAAAATCTGGTTATCTTGGCTCTACATGTCCTGCTGAGGAAGGGCTATTTGGTACGATGATGCAAGTATTTTCCTCTGAAAATTGGATTGGTAAGCGAATGAAAATGTCCTGCTTCATCAAAACAAAAGATGCAATGAAATGCGGGGCTTGGTGCCGAATTGATACAAAAAATGGTGATTTGGTGCAGTTTGATAATATGGACAATCGTTCTATCCATGGTACGACAGACTGGAATTATTACTCCATTGTGTTAGATGTACCTGAAGAAAGCGCCGCTATTAATTTTGGAATTTTACTTGTTGGTTCAGGTGAAGCATGGATTGATGGAATTGCCTTTGAGGAAGTGGACGATTCAGTACCATCCACTAATATAGCAGGCTATGCTGGTGAATTACCGTTAGAGCCAGTGAATTTAGGGTTTGATGATTTATGATGCTACTCGATATACTATTTGATATCTACATCAACATCTACATCAACATCTATACGTCGTTAGGTTATGGAACAAAGAAACATAAAATTGAGTCAAAGATGGAAAAAATCAAATCCGACCATCCACAAGCCTATGTAATCTACATGCAAAACCAAGCCCTATTCGAAACAGATGCAGAGCTAAGTAAAAAGGTTTTGGACTTAGATGTGAAAAACAAAATGGCGGTCAACAACACAGTCAATGAGATTTACGCACTTTTTGCGGTTGCAGCTTAACGGCGACTGGCCAGATTTATAACGTTAAGAAAAAGCGCCACCAAAGTGGGCGGTTTTATATACATTCAAATTCAAAATAACATTCCCAAATGAAAGTTTGGAAACACATGAAAAAGCCACAAAATGAAGTTTAGTTATACTATCTAAAGGGCGCTTTCCTTGAATAGGAGAGTGTCCTTTTTCATGAAAAGGGCCATTTAATTGAATAAAATATAATAATTATTGGATGCGGAGATTGTGAAGAAAAGTACTTTAACTAACGAAGAAGATTAGTGAAAGAAAATGGTTTTATTACATAGGGAGTAGCAAGGGAATAATAAAAGTTGGCTTGTTTCAGCATTAAACAACAATGAATAAAGCGGTAGTCAACTATGACTGATTGGCACTTTTTTCAAGGCCCTAAAGATAGATTATGATGTTGAGAAAAAAATAAAAGAATGATAGACTTTGAACGGAAATGTGGTAAATACCTACCACGAAAAAAAGTTGATTAATAAAAATACAACAACAAACTTCGGAAAAATGCTATATAATAATGATTTTACTATGTTGCTTTATAGGTGGTCTAGGAATACATCGCAAATTTATACAATATATACTTAACCGATTTTCTAGTGAAAGAAGAAATATTTTTCGTTATATATTTAAAAGGGGTACAATCATGAAATTCAAAAGCAAATTTTTAATATTATGTGGCTTAGGCGCTGCATTACTTGTAGGGTGTTCAGATACCGAAACAAAAGAAGGGAAAGAGTTAACCGATACACAATCAGAACTTTCTCAGGAAACAGTTACAAATCAAGAAGTCGTGGAATTAAGTAATTTAAGAAACAGTTTGCTTGATTTTGTTTGGGATTACAAAAGATACGGGAGTTACAATTTTGAAAATACAACAGTCTTTGAAAATGCTAAAGTATTAACAGAAGAAGAGCGTATACAAAAAATAAAACGAATTTATCAACATTTAAGCAATCTAAGCATGATCGATGACAAAATACTGCAAAATTATCAGGCTTCTTTAAAGGACGCCGCGATTCAATTAAACAAAAAGAATTTAGAGCTAATTGAATTAGAACCTAAAGTTTTTAAAGATGGCGGATACGGTCTTATGCTTAAAGCAGAACCTGAAGAAAAAGATTTAACTCGTTACAAAGAATTGTTAAATGAAATGATCAAAATAATTGATACGGAAAAAGAAAATATTTTACGATTGGAAATTGCAATCGTGAATACTTTTGATATTTCCGAAGAAGATGTGAAGGATTTCATAGAATATAAAAAAATGATTCCGTCACAATTAAAAGACAAATACTCTCTTTATTCAGAAGATATATGGAATCTAAACGTCAAACCAATGTTACCACTTGAGAAATATGCCGATTTATTGGCATATACAAGTGATGTGAAAGCAATTTTAGAAGATCACCTAGAAAATAAATATGCTAAAAAAGATTATGAATTCATCAGTCAATTGAAAACTATTGAAGAATATGAAAATATACTTTCAGCGTACAAAACCAATTTAAGCGAAGAGACTTTTAAGGATTATTATAAAGCCTCCTTATCGATTCATAATTATTTAGTCGCAAAAGATTCTTTCCTTTTAACTAATTTAGATTTAACAACGTATTATGAAGTGATTAATTATGAAGGACAATTCTACAGTTTGAAATTATTCTAGCGCTTCAGTAAACAATAATAACCCCCGTACTTTATAAGAGAGTGATTGAAGAGAAAGTTTATTTAAATTAGGTAAACAGGTATGGATATTGAAATACGAAAAGCAACTTATGTAAGCTAGGATTATTTAAATATTAACTAATGATGCAGGTTCATTAGATAAAAATCGGGTATATTTGGTAAAATTAATAAAAGAAATTGAAATATAATGGATGACAAAGTGGGAAATGAGCTTTTACTTTTTGAGCAATCAAAAGTTTAGGGGTGATTAGTGATGACACTTAAATGGTTGTGGATATTGGTTATTATGTTTAGCGTACTAGAATGGATTTCAATCCCGTTCATAAGTGCATTTACAGGAAAACTGTATCAAGTAGTTGAAGGTGTATTAATAATTACTTTTATTATTTATCCATTATTTTTCTTAACTGCTCTTTTATTATTACAAAAGGGGAATAAAAAAATTGGTGCGGTAATTTTGCTTATTCCACTAATTGTGTATGCCCCCGTGTTAATAAGTCTTCAAACGTTGGTTAAATAATGTATTACTAATTGAGCTAATGGGGTGCTTTAGTGCAACAAGGGTATAAAAATTATCGGACTTTTTTATAAAAAATTTAATCTATCCCATTAAATAAGAGCATGTTTTGATCAATCTTTTTTCAAAACATGCTCTTTAGTTTTGTTCTCATATCAAGGTTGATATCGTTAATTGATTCATACTTTACCATTGAATATTTATGGAGGTGAAAATCGTGCAGATGCCCGTCCATTACGCCTATACAAACGCTGTGGCTATTGACATTTATTCAATTAAATAGTTGCGTTTTCTTTATTGTTTCCCCTTTTTGTACAAGCTATAATAATGCTGTAAATGATAATCATTTTCAATTAAGGATTGGAAGGAAAGGGGCAACAAAGTGTGAAGAAATTACTTGGAAAGCGAATTATATTATGGGCAGGGGTGTTATCCCTGCTGTTGATATTATCGGCATGCAGCAGCTCTAATGGAAACGTGTCTGATGAGAAGGTAGAGGATAGTCAGGAAACAGTTCAATCTGATGAGTCAAAAGAGGAAAGTGCGACAACTGTTCAATATACAACAATTACAGGTGAACAGGTTGAAATACCTGCAGATCCAAAACGAGTGGTTTATTTGGGTCCGACGCTTGGCGATTTCTTGGTGATGGATATTCCAATTGTTGGTAGTAACCTTCTTCATGCTACTAATCGTAGTTACTATGAGGGTAAAACGGCTGGAATAGTTGATGTTGGAAATCCTGGTGACCTAGAGGCGATTTTGGCTTTAAAACCTGATCTCATTATTAATAGTTACCACAAGGATGCAGAACGGAATGAGGCATTGTCAAAAATTGCTCCTACTATCCCCTTTAACCCATCTCTACCTTATATAGAGCGTGTAAAGGAGATTGGAAATATCTTTGACCAACAGGAAGAGGCAGATCAATGGATTGCTAAGTTTGAAACTCAGTCGAAAGAAATGTTTGATAAGCTTCAATTAGCAGAAGGGGAGACAGCAACAGTTTTCATACAGGAAGGTAAAGCGCTTTATGTTATGGGCAATCGATCACTTGGTGCTTTTATTTATCAAGAGAACGGCTTCACCATACCACCTGCTATAAAGCAACATGTTATTGATGAAGGGCAAACTTTCGTTGCAATTTCAGAAGAGCTAATTCCAGAGTATGCTGGTGATCATTTGTTTGTACTTATACTCGCTAATGATGAAGAAAGTAAAAAAGGAGCTGACCAACTGCTGCAAAGCCCGATATGGGAGACTTTGCCCGCTGTCCAAAAGGGAAATGTTTACGTTACTTCTGCTGAATGGAATGCAGATAACTTGTTAGCTATGGAACAATTATTAAAAGAACTGCCACAATGGATGAACAAACAGTAAGAAACCGGATCTGCCAATTCAGTTCTTTAAACCGTTATTTTTCTATAATAACGCATACTCGACCGATAGTTGAAAGCGGGTCATTATATGTTATGATAATGATAATCACTTTCAATTATTGGAGAGTTGCTTATGAATCTTTCATCCCTGTATATCAGGCTACAACACTATGATCGGTTTCAAGTTGACCAGATGATGTCAGCGATTAGCCATAATGAGGGAGTTAATTACAATGAAAAAAACTTCTGTACATTATTAATAGCACTTAGCCATGACATACGGCTGTATGTAGACAAAATTGCAATCAATTTGCGACAAGGAAGTTGCATACTAGTTTTACCTGTACAAAGCTACACTGTGGAATCAACTAACAAAGAGGCACAGCTTGCACGCTTTACTTTTGAAACCTTTGAAGTAGAGGAATTGACTTTGAATAAGGTTGCTTATCCACCCTTGCTTTATGGTTATCCCTATAATCTGTTATTTTCTCAAGTCAAGCAAGTATTAGGAAATGAAGCTAATCGATTTTGTTCCTCTCTATCCACATTAGAAATGGCGATGATGCAAGGAAGACTTCAGCTAATTCTAGGTATGATGGCTCAATTAGATCAGCAAGCTACCCAGTTGCACAACGAAGAAAAGATAAACTTAGTTCAACAGACTGTACAGTATATGGAGCAGCATTATGATGAGAGCTTGACAGTAGAACAACTTGCTAACATGGCCGGAATGGTTAGATGGCAATATAGTCAACAGTTTAAAATATTAACTGGCAAAAAGCCAACTGATTATTTGACTCATTTACGTATAAACCAGGCTAAAGAGCTTCTGTGTAATTCTGCCGAGCCATTAAGAAAAATATCTCGGCAAATTGGGTTTAAGGATGAATCTTATTTCAGTCGGTGCTTTCATAAATTAACTGGAAACACTCCACGTGAATATGCGAATATCTATTTTCATACTCAGCAAAAGACAGTTATCGATTCATTTGGCAGAGAGATTCATGTCCCTAAGGATGCAACACGTATTGTGACGGATGGTAAATTTACACTTGGAGAATTACTCGTTCTAGGCATATCTCCTATAGGAGCAGCCATCTCTGTCATGAAAAATAGTTTGATTTATCACAATAAGCTGCGAAATATTCATAGTGTCGGGTATTGGGTAGATCCGGATAAAATAGCACAGCTGCAACCCGAGATATTATTGCTTAGCTATTTTCATCCTGAACAAGATTTGCAGAAACTAGATGCGATCGCACCTACTGTTATACTAGATAGTAAGTTTAGTTTATTTGAGCGGTTACGGTATATCGCTAAACTATTTGAACGGAGTACAACGGCAGAGAAGTGGATTACTACATATGAGGACAAAGTAAGAGTGGTACGTAGGCAATTAGCAGATGCTTATGTTGCTGGGGAGACAGCTGCTGTTTATCTCAAGTTGGGTGAAAAATTTTATATTATGGGCCAGAACGGATTGGCTGCTAGCTTGTATGAATCGCTTGGCTTTCGACCCTCTGCTAAAGTGATGCACCTAATCGAACAAAAGCAAGCATGGATAGAAATTCAGCAGCATCAAATGAATCACTATGCTGGAGATCGTAATTTCATCTTGGCTGCTCCACAAGAATTGCAAACTGTTGCAAACTGTCCACAGATTGCGGCATTAACCGAATTAACTCTTGGTAAGACTCATATTATAGATTATACATGGAATTATGATGATCCCATTACACGTGGACGATTGTTAGAGGTATTGCCGTATATTTTTAAGAAGAAAACGATGTGATTAGATTTAGTATCAAATAGGAACATACTAAGCATGCTGAGTTTTACTTGATTTACTAATTATTATTCACTCAACGTTCACAGCTTGAAAATCTAATTCTCAATGTGACTTGTAAATCTGTAAAAATAATTACAGTAACAGAAATCCTGTGTTTACTATGCAGGATTTTTTTTATTATTGCGCAACAACAAGCTGGTTGGGCTGCGGCAACAATCTCTTGATAAGCCATAGTTAACAATTCAAGATGTGCCTTCTAGTGGATGTGTACAACGTTTTAAATAAAAAACCCATTAGATAAACAGATGATTTATTTATCTAATGGGGAAGATATTAGCCAATCACTTATGTGTAGCTACAGCTTTATTCTTTTGTTGTAACGCTTCGTTTTTTTCAGCGAAGCGGTCATTGTGAGAAGAAACGCCTGCCATTTTTGATTTAGTAGGGTCGATGTATAATTTGGCGCTATTGACAGCAAGGACAGCATCGTTAAATGCGCCTGCAATCAGTCTTATTTTCCCTTCATTTGTTACAATATCACCTGCGCCAAAGATGCCTGACATGCTTGTGCACATTTTTGGTGTAACGGAAATGCCCCATTCCTCAGTGGCTAAGCCCCAATCCATAATGGCGCCACCAAAGTGTCGGTCAAACCCATGATTAACAAGTACTTCGTCTACTTCAATCTTTGTCGTATCATTTGAATCAACATGCTGTAATGTAACATGTTCGATTTTATTGCCATTGCCATGTAAACGCGAAACCGTATAAGGAACATAGGTTGTTGCCATAGATTTCATGCGTGTTACAGACGATTCAAAGGCACTAAAGTCATCCCGTCTATGAACGACATATACTTCTTTGGCGATAGGAGCCATTTCAATAGCCCAATCTACAGCTGAGTCGCCTCCACCAGAAATGAGTACACGTTTATCTTTAAACCTATTGATGTTCGTTACCGTATAGTGAAGGTTGTTTAGTTCATAACGGTCAGCGCCTTCAACTGTTAATTTCTGAATGCGTGTGATACCGCGTCCTGTAGCTAAAATAATCGTTTTCGTATAATGCTTCTCGCCTGTTTTAGCTGTTAAGACGAAAATGCCATCATCTCGTTTTTCCATACCAACAACTTCTTGACCAAATACGATTGTCGGATTAAATGTCATAGCTTGCTTGATTAAGGAGTGAATAATATCTTCACAGCGAACAGGCTCAATGCCACCAACATCCCAGACTAGCTTCTCAGGATAGGTGCGCATAAACCCTCCTAATTCCTGTTTTACTTCGATAATTTTTGTTTTCATTTCACGCATGCCACTGTAAAAGGCAGCATACATGCCTGCTGGCCCACCACCGATAATAATTACATCATAAATTTCTTGCTCCATTTAAGGCACCAACTTTTCAACTAAATAATCAAGGAATAGTGGAGAGCCAATTAAACCTTCACCTACAACATAATCTGCTGTTTTTAATGGGTAAACCTTGCCTGCTTTCACAGCATCCATAGCTTGCCACATTGGGCTATTCTCTAAATCTTTCATGGATTGTTCACTACTATAATTTTGCATTTGACGTTGTTCGACAAAAATATGATCTGCGTCAAGTTCAGGAAAAACTTCTAAGGGAATAGGCGTGAACCACTCATTATTATCTTTCAACATAGTTGGAATATTTAATCCAAGTTGTGTGTATAGCATGTCACTACCAGGGCTACCCTTTTCAGTGCCTAGCACACGATATTGATTTTGTTCTACACGTAATACGAGAATTTTTTCGTCACCTATAGCATTCTGTAGCTTTTCTTTGGTTTCTTCTATTTTTTCCCTAAATTTTTCGAGAGCAAGTGTAGCTTCTTTCTCTTTATTGAACAGTTCACCAAGCACAGGAACATATTCATCTATTGCAACGCCTGCTTCAACAGCAACAGTAGGGGCAATTTTACTTAAAGCTTCGTATTTTTTAGCATCAATCGCTGCACCTTGAGCAATAATGACATCTGGTGCTGCTTCAAGAATAACTTCTAAATTCTCCTCATATTGCACAGTCGGAATGATTTTAACATTGTTGTCATTGAATAATTTGAAGCGATACGCAGGTTCAATTTCTTCAACGACTGTCACCATTTGAGGCATTACACCGATTTCAATTAAGTTTTCAGCATAGTTAGAGTTAAGGACTAACATATTTTTAGGTTCGGTAGGGATCGTGACATCACCGTAGGCATCTTTCACAACACGTGTTGTAGGCTCGCTTTTTTCTTCTTGCTCCTTTGCCTCATTTCCGCTCTCTTTGTTAGTGCTTGCGCAAGCCACTAATGTTAAAGCAACTAACATAAAAAGTATATATTGCATCGTTTTTTTCATTGATTAAAGCTCCTTTTCTATTTGATAATGATTATCACTATCAAATAATAACAGGTTATGAGAGCGTCTAATATAGCATAAAGTGCCTTAAAAATTGGATTATTGTGTTTCAGGGTAAACAGCTAAAATTGATTGTTCAATCTGTTGCATAATTTTCCTTTTGCCAAATACACTGCAATTGTTAATCCATAAACCAGTATCCACATAAAAAACACGCTTATTTTTCACAGCATCTAAATTTGCCCACTGCTCACTTTTTTGTAGAGTAGCTAAGCTAAGGTCTGCAGTATAATAATCCATTATGCGCTTTTCAATAAACAAATAGGTAGGATTGGCTGCCACTAATTGTTGTAAAGAACATGTGTTGAAACTATTTTCATTTGCACGCAATATGTCAGGCATTTGTAGGCCAAGTTCCTGATATAAAAGGATAGCCGAGTCACTAGAAGACTCACCGAAATAGCGATAACCCAACTCTTCCACACGTAAGTAAAGTACAGTAGCATCCTTTGCAATATGCTGTTGTATTTTATTTTTTAGAACCTCTACATGTGTCGCAAGTTCCCGAATGATTTGTATAGCTTCCTTCTCTTTATGAAACAACTCACCAAAATAACGAATGAGTGATTTTAAATCATAAGGTAGCCCAGTGATAACAGGGGCGATCGTTTGAAAGTGTTGTTTGGTCTCTTCCGTTAAGTCGACACCGATAATTAAATCGGGTTGTTGCTGGACAATGGTGTCTTGTTGAATCACATATTGTGGCATTTCTAAAATGGTTGTACCAACTTCATGAAAAAGCATCTTTTGATATGTTGGCGTTAGGGAGCTAGTCACAGTGACACAATGAGGTGCAACACCTAATGCAATCGCAATTTCTGCGTGTGCAGGTGAGAGAAAGCAAACACGATAATCACCAATGGTCTTTTTGAATTGCTTAGGTGGGCGACCAACAATGCGTTTAAACTGTCGACTAAAGTTTTGCACATCATCAAAGCCAACTTTCTTTGCGATGTTTTGTGATAAGTCATCTGTTGTTAATAGCATTTCTTGTGCACGGAAAATACGATAGCTAATTAAATAAGCGATCGGTGTTTTATCATATAACTCAATGAACTTTCTCGAATAATACCATGGGCTGTATCCAGCAATAGCTGCTAGTTCATCTCTTGTCATCATTTGATTATATTTATTTTGCATATAAACGACAGTCTGTTCAATTCTTTGCTCAAGTGTGTATGCATCTGTTGGTCGCTCCTGTTGTAATTCCTTCAGCAAGCTGTATAAAATAAATTGTTTAATGGTGATAGGGAGAGGGTCTATGTTTTTAGCGAGCGACATGCGAATATCTGCGATGACCGTTTCAGGCACTCGTTGAATGGAGTAACCATTCATTGTATCGATAGACCAATTACAGATTGATTTCATTTCTATATCATACAGATCAAAGCTAATTAAATAGCCTGAAAAATCAAGACGGTTTGTATTTGTAAGTTGGATAACCGCACCACTATCAAGGGCAATTAAATGCCCAAATACAATATGTTCATTGTGCCCATTAATGGATAGAGTGGTTTGGCCATCCGTAATCAATAACAGAGCCGCACTATCAAGATGTATCGTTGATTTTTGAAATAATGATTTGGCTAAATCTTTTATTTCTGTGCAATGTGCCAGCCAATTAGGATTAGAATCAAGCATTTTTATACTCCTTTAATTCGTTGTGATAAAAGTATACTACGGAATATCACTGCAGCAGCATAAAAGCGGCAAGTCATTACAGAACGTTGAAATGTATAAAAACCTCCCTACGAAAAGGGAGGTTTCTAATAAAGCGAATATATGGGAATAAGAAATCTTAAGCTCACCATAAGATATATGGATAGGTTTGAGTTTTTTAAGCTTTTAGTGATGAGGTTATAATACTGTTCTAACAGGTTTGTTTGAAGAGTATGTGCAAGGTTGTCACATACCTTGATTGTATGAGTAACTCTATAAACCCTATATAACTCTATAATAACCTCTGTAAAAAACAGCGCTTTTCGGTTTAATGGCAATTAAAAATGAATTAATGATATCTGAAGCGGAAATGACTGCGTTAATCCAGCTTACAAATACTATGATTGGTTTGATATTACTTGGTACATATAAGGCCATAATGGCAGGGATTACTGATAATACAATAAAGGGTAAGCTCATAAAGAACCAAAATCTCGATTTGGATAAGACTGCGTTGGTATTTAGCCAAAAAAATCCACTGAAAGTTAAGCTAATATCGCCTTTTTTGTTTATGGTAACAATATGTATATACTCATGAATGATGAAAACTATAATACCGATTATAATGAGAGAAAAATTATTAATATAAGTGAAATGTGTTTCAAAGAAAAAGGGAATCAAAAAAATGATAAACTGAAGTAGATAGACAAACTTCATATAATGTTTACGATACCAATTATTCTGTATGAAAGGAGTCCAATCTGATAAATCCATATCTATCTGTGGTAAGTGTCGAAACCAAAATATGATAAGTATTACCTCCTTAATTAAACCAATTCATCTCAATGATTTTAACATAAAATTCCATGAAAAAATCAGGGGATTTGTATAATTAGCTCGATAAAGATAAATGCACCTATTTAGTGATCAGGTATACTTTAATCATTAGGGGCGTTAGTTCAAATAAAACATTGTTATCTCTCTATATGAAACCTTCTACTGATTTAGGTGGAAGGCTTTTATAAATTCAAAAATCCCTTTGAATTATAGTATAATCAAGAAATTAAGCTGGATTCAAACTAGGCTTTTCTCTGATATTTTAGTAAGTTCTTTAGATTTTTCTAATTAAAACAATCATAACAGTCAAATTACCATGAAATGCGTCTGTTATATTCTCTTAAATGCAGCAACAAAGGGATTTAAACCTTTTAGTTAAGCGCAATGGTATATTCTTAATAAAAGTAGGGTGAAAATTAATAATAATGAATTACACTAGTTGAAAAGGGTTAAGTATATTGAACAAAAAAAAGATTCCATTACAAACAAAAATATTGGGACTAATTAGCACGTTAATTCTTTTTATTGTTTTTCTTCTCGCCAGCATATTTGCTTATTTGCAATATGTTGATGCTAGGACTCAAGTTAAACAATTGGCATTGCAATCGGCTATGACAATCTCGCTTATGCCAGAACTGAAAGAATCCATTGAAAAAAGTGATTTAGAGCTACGTTTTCGCCCAATTGCTGATCAAGTAATAGATCAGGTAAATGCAGAAAATATTATTATTGAAGATCGGGAGAAGATTATTTATTCGCATCAAGACCCAAGTCAAGTTGGTCAGAAGAGTTTTGATCATACAAATAATTATGGGTTAATATTTGGCGGTTCTAATAATTTTGAAGTGGAACGAGAGAGCGGTTCTGTTTTAATAGGGAAGGTTCCGATCATTGCAGACAATGGAGCGTACACTCGTGTAATTGGAACCGTAGCAGTTGAATACGCGGAAAAAGACATCTATCAAAATATTTACAAACGAATTAAATCCATTCTCATTGCATCTCTGATTGTTTTAATTTTAGGAATCATTGGTGGTATTTTTTTAACCAAAAGTATTAGAAAAGATACGATGGGGCTGGAACCGCATGAAATCTCCTCATTATATAGAGAAAGAAGTGCCATTCTATTATCAGTCAAGGAAGGAATCATTGCAGTCGATCAAAATGGATTCTTAACTTTAATCAATCATTCTGCAAGGTCAATGTTGAACCTCATGGATGAATCCTTGATGGGTCAACATATCCAATATGTCTCACCAACAATTAATATCGATCATGTATTACAGAAAGGTAAGCCTATTCATAATGTAGAGATATTAATTAATGATAAAGTATTTATTTTCAATTTTATTCCAATCGTCGAAAATGAACAGATTGTAGGTGTAGTTTCGAGTTTTCGTGATAAAACGGAGCTTAAAAAGCTTATTGATACGATCACAGAGGTTCGTGAATATTCAGAGGGACTTCGTGCGCAAACGCATGAGTACTCTAATAAACTTTACTTATTATCAGGATTAATCCAATTAGAGAGATATCAGGATGCATTTGAATTTATTCAAAAAGAGTCAGCCAATCATCAGCACCAGAACCGAATACTATTCAATCAAATTCATGATACAAATGTTCAAGCTATATTATTAGGGAAACTGGGCAATGCATCAGAAAAGAAAATTGCCTTTGAAATTGATCCCGATAGTTATGTAGATACCTTACCAAATCACATTGAAATCACGGATATCATTACAATCATTGGAAACCTTATTGATAATGCATTTGATGCCGTAGCCAATCAAAAAGAGAGAACGGTGAATTTTTCAATTACAGGAATTGGGAATGATATCATTATTGAAGTAGAAGATAATGGCAAGGGAATTGCTGAAGACATGTTAGATTCTATATTTGATTTACGTAGTTCATCTAAAGGAGAAAATAGAGGGTACGGATTATTTAATGTTAAACAAATTGTAGAATCTTTAGATGGAACAGTAGAAGTAAAAAATGACAAAAACGGTGGGGCCATTTTCACGGTATTCCTACCGAAAAAATGAAACTTACTCAGTGAAATAATCTATAGTTCTACTGATGTTGAAATTGGGGGTTTACTCCCATCTAAGTCGGTTGTCTAAATGCCAGTAAAGCAAGATAAAAGAAGGAGAGGGAACAATGATTAAGGTTGTCATTGCGGAAGATGATTTTCGTATTGCACAAGTGCAAGAACAGTTTTTGCAAAAGCTACCAGATGTAAAGGTCGTTCAGAAAGCATTGAATGCAAAGGAAACGATGGACATACTAGAGAAACACGAAGTTGACTTGCTTTTTTTGGATATCTATATGCCGGATGATCTTGGAACAAATTTATTAGCAAAGATACGGGATCATTATCCAACAATCGATATTATTATCGTGACTGCTGCAACGGAAAAATCAATGCTTGAGACGGCAGTCAGATATGGTGTCAGTAACTATTTGTTGAAGCCAGTGACAATGGAGAAATTTGTGGAAGCCGTTGAAGAATATAAAAAAAAGAAACGGCTACTAAGCCATCGTGATGAGGTGGATCAAACATTGATTGATCGATACTTTGGTGTCGCTAATCAATCATCCACAACTCAAAAGGATTTACCCTCAGGTGTAGATCGTCATACTTTGGACAAAGTGACAAATGTAATGAAAGAAATGAACGGCGGCATTTCCATTGAGGAAATGGGTGAACAAATTGGAGCATCTCGAACAACTGCAAGAAGGTATTTAGAGTTTCTCGTTTCAATAGATGTCTGTACGGCAAAACATGAATATGGAGTTGTTGGAAGGCCTGAGAGGAAATATTACTATAAAGAATAACAAGGTTGACTCAAAAATAAGGACAAGGAATGAACAATGAGAAAAAAAATAATGAGTATTTTCGTGCTTGTTGTCATGCTTTGCTTTGGGTGTTCACAAGATGAGGGGCAAGAAGCGATAAAAGATACCGTAACAATCATTGCCCCAAGCTCTATTGGCGGAGGTTGGGATAAAACAGCAAGAGCCATACGGGACATTTTACGGAGTAACAACTTGATTGATGAGGACATTCATATACTGAATAAAATTGGTGCGGGTGGAGAGCTAGGGTGGAAATATACTAAACAGCAAAAAGATCATGTGCTAGCAATGAATTCAAGCCTACTCATTACCAATCATTTATTGGGGCAAAGTAAGTTAACCTATAAAGATTTTACACCGATTGCCACTTTGGCTACAGAATGGGATGTTGTAATTGTCTCGAAGGATTCAGAAATAAAAAGTGCAAAAGGTTTAATGGAAAAGCTGAAAGAAACACCCCAAGCCTATAAAATAGGTGTCTCCCCGAGATTAGGCAATGATGATCAAATTTCTTTTGTTTTAGCGAGTAAACAGGCTGGAGTACGCCCTGAAAAACTAGATTTTTTAGTGTATGAAAATAGTGGTCAAGTAGTTGATGCATTATTAAAAAAGCAAATAGATGTGGCAACGATGACTTTATCCGAGGCTAAAAAATATTATGATTTGAATCAAGTACAATTGCTCGTCATTTCATCAGAGAAACGTTTAAAGGAGCTCCCCGAAATTCCTACATGGACAGATGAAGGAATAGAGGTTGTTTTTAAACATTGGCGCGGTATTATGGGACCACCTAATATGTCAAAAAAGGAAATCGAATTTTGGGAGATGACATTTGCAAAAATGGTCAAAACCGAAGAATGGAAACATATTTTGCAAAAATATATGTGGGAAGATTTTTATATGAACAGTAGTGAAACCTCTAGATTTCTTGATGAAGAAAATAAGAAATATGAGAAATTATTGGAGATTTACTAAGTAGATTTATTCTTATTATGCACAGTAATATATTTGCTTTATTAGGTTGACTATTGAGACCTATGTGTTTGCTTTTTTACCGTTTCATACAGATGGTAGAGAGAATACATAGTCCAAGGTTAGCCTCTTTTTTTTGCACATCTAAAATAGACGGTACATGAATCGAATGCTTTTTCGTGAACAAAATGTACGAAATAGCTATAAAGAAATTAATAAACATTAATTTGTAAACGATTACATTTGATCGATGTTATTTTATTATTAGGTGTAATATTCGGAAAATTAATTATTTATCAAATTGATAAATAATTTTGAGGAGCAATTGGGGGGAGTATTATGCTAGCAATTTTAGGCTTTTTAATGATAATAGTCTTTATGATTTTGATTATGACTGGCCGTCTTACAGCAATGATTGCATTAATTGTAGTTCCAATTACGTTTGCAGTTATTGGCGGATTCGGAGGCGAGATGGGTCCTATGATGTTGGATGGGATTAAAAGTGTCGCTCCAACAGGGATTATGATTTTATTTGCCATTCTTTTCTTTGGTATTTTGATTGATGCTGGAGTCTTTGATCCAATCATTAAAACGATTCTTAGGTTAGTAAAGGGTGATCCTGTTAAAATTGCCATCGGAACAGCGGTATTAGCTCTTCTGATTTCTTTAGATGGTGATGGCACGACAACATACATGATTACTATTTCTGCCTTTCTACCGCTATATAAAAGAATTGGCATGCGACCAATTGTATTAGCAGGTATTGCCGTTTCAGCTTCAGGTGTGATGAACCTCCTACCTTGGGGAGGACCAACTGCAAGAGTTATGACCGCTTTGAATCTGGAAATGTCTGAGGTTTTTACACCAGTGATTCCCGCGATGATTGGCGGGGCTATCTTTGTTCTGTTCATGGCATTTACGTTCGGAAGACAGGAAAAAAAGCGGATTGGTATTATAGAATATGATTATGAAGCGGCAGCTCAGCCTGCTGCTACAGTCGAAGATGACTATTTGAAACGTCCAAAACTAATTATCTTTAACTATGCTCTGACAATCGTTCTTTTAGTAGCGTTAATTATGGAGTTATTACCGCCTGTTACATTATTCATGCTTGGTTTTGCGATTGCGATTACTGTAAACTATCCAAAATTGAAAGATCAAAAAGAACGTGTTGCGAATTATGCTGACAATGCATTATCTGTTGTTTCGATGGTTTTTGCAGCTGGGATATTTACAGGCATTCTTTCAGGTACATCGATGGTAGATGCGATGGCAAACTCAGTGATTCATTATATTCCAGATGCAATGGGTTCTCATTTTGCTGTTGTGACAGCCATCCTAAGCGCACCTTTTACATTCTTTATGTCAAATGATGCCTTTTACTATGGAGTACTGCCGTTACTTGCCAAGGCAGGAGCAGTATATGGCATCGACCCAGCCTTAATTGGTAGAGCTTCTCTTTTAGGAATGCCAGTACACCTTCTAAGTCCGCTTGTTCCCTCTACGTATTTATTAGTAGGTATGGTTGGAGAGGATTTCGGCAAGCTACAACGTATCTTCTTAAAGTGGGCTTTCGGTTCTACGATTGTCATGATTATTGTCTGTGTATTATTGGGGATCTTCCCCCTTTAAAAGCTATAGCACATGGGGTTACCTAGTGAAAAATTTTTATCTATAAGTGTAGAAGAAGCCTTATTTTAATGGGCTTCTTTTTTATATTGCTATTGGGGTGCCAGCTATAAGGTTTATAGAGTTGTTTCAGAAAAGGCACTTTAAAGCGTTTTTGTTCGTAAAAAGGACCATCCTAATATACGATAAAAAAGATTAAGAAATAGGATTATTAGTTCATGTTAGTTATAGATATTTGCCAATGGTGGATAGTTTGTTGAATTGGGGGAAAAAGCTATTCAGCAATCAAAAAGAAATGATTAAAATTAGGAGAAAGGTGGTATGAAATATGAAAATCCGTAAGATTGATCATGTGGGGATAATCGTTAATGATCTTCCTGCAGCGAAAGCATTTTTTCTTGACTTTGGCCTTGAGGTGCTCGGGGAAGGAAAAGTGGAGGGTGAATGGGTGAAAAGGATGGAGCGGGTAATAGGGCTTCAAGATGTTAAAGAGGGCGTTGCAAAGTTGCGAACGTCAGATAGTGACGCAAATCTAGAAATAGTAATGTTGCGAACGCCAGACGGTGAGACGAATATTGAACTAGTAAAGTTTAACGCACCATCAAATGAAATAGGCATCCAGCATCCTTTAGCAAATACTCTGGGTATCCAGCATATTGCCTTCAATGTTGAAGATATTGAAGCCCTTGTTAGCAAATTGACAAAGAAGGGCGTAGAACTTGTTGGTGAAATCTATAACTACGAAAACGTTTATAAATTATGCTATGTTCGCGGACCAGAAGGAATTATTTTAGAGCTGGCTGAAGAAATCAAATAGAATAGCCAATCTTTTTTATAAAAAAGTTGAATGTTTATTAAGCCAACTATGCCGTTTATTAATGGATGTTGGAGCTACACACTGGGTTTGATGCTATTCAAGAGGGGTATAGCTGTTGGATTCATCCAAGTTAGTGACTACTCAAAAAACAGATTTAAACCATTTGGAGAAATGTCACGTTGGCTTGCAAATGCCCATGCTAATGCTGAGTATCACAAAGCTATTGAAGAACCTCTCTTGCTGCTCGATCTAAGGTTCAAGAAAGTGTTGGGCAGATTGTAATAACATTGTTGAACCTTCTGCAACTTTGAACTAATCAACAGGTCCAATTATTATATGGGAAGGTGTTTTTGGATAATAATATGGAAAGCGTGGAAGATGAAGAAGTAGTTCAGTATGTTGATGGAATAGATGAGCAAATAATGTTTGTTATTTATCGATTATAGTCTTTTTTTATTCATATGGATTGTGTTTCCAGCCTTATTGTCCTATATAGCTAGTATTTATAAATAATAAAGTTCTATATTATTTAAGAAATTTTCTTAAAATCATATTTAAGGTAAGCATCACCTTAAATATGATTTTTTTAGTTACTTATTGAATTACATATCAGGCTCTTTCTCAGAAAACTCTTGAAGCATTTTTTTTATATCTCTAACTAAAGGTAGAGGAGCTTTTCTTACGGAACCTGTATCAAATGGTGGCTGTGGATCATATTCCAGTATTAATTGAACTCCTTTACTAAGATCGTCACTAAATTCCCAAGCAACTATTTGTAGAGCCATATCAATACCAGAAGAGACTCCAGCTGCCGTTACCATTTTATCTTGACGAACAACTCTTTCTTCAGTTGGAGTAGTTCCAAACGATTGCAGGATGTCAAAGGAACCCCAGTGACTAGTTGCTTTCATTCCATTCAATAGACCAGCAGCACTTAAAATAAGAGAACCATTGCAAACGGATGTAGTCCACTTAGTTGTTTGGTGTATGTTACGAATCCAATTTAGTGTTATTTCATCATTCATTGGATTTTTGTAGTTAGGGGGACTACAGCCAGGTACAACAAGTATATCTGTAGAACTAATGTCAGAAAAGCTATAGTCTGCATGCAAATAGCCCATCTTTGAATCTAGTTTAATCAGTCCTTTATCTTTAGCAACAAATTTCACATGACATTGCTGTGTAGCAGCAAACACTTCGTATGGACCAATAGCGTCTAAAGCTGTAATGCCGTCGTAAAGTAAAATTGCAATTTCCAACATCATCTCTCCTTTAAGTAACATTAATATTCTTACGGACCGGACTGTCCGGTCCGTAAGAATATCTTATATGCAAATATATTTGATTTCAACAAAATAATTCTTACATTTTAGTGAAAACCAAGAGGTATTATATTTTAAACCTCTTGGCTCTTTGATGCGTATTGCTGTAAAAGGTATTTTATTTGTTCAATACTGTGATTTATATGATTATTATTTAAAGCTAAACGACTAGACATCACAGCACCCTCTAAAGTAGAGAATAAAAAAGATGCTAGGGAATAAGAATTTATATTTTGGTTGAATTCTTTTGAATGAATACCTTCTTCAATAATTGATTGTAAAAAAAGTAGGGTTTCATTATGTGTGTTCGCAGCTATCTCATGTAACTCTGGGAATCCATCATCACTTTCAATAGCAGTATTCAGTAGTGGGCAACCACCGTCTACAGGAGGGGTATGAACAGCATCATGATAAACTTCAAACATAGCAATTATTTTATCTGTCGCTGTATATTTAGATTTTATTGCTTCAAAATAATGATGCCAAATAATACTCATAGAATATTTGAAGGAAGCAATGGCAATGTCATTTTTATTTTCAAAACGTCTATAAATGGCACCCTTAGGTAATGCTGTGGCATTCATAATATCTTGAATAGATGTTTGATTGTAACCTTTTTTATTAAATAATTTTAGAGAAGTTTGGATAATAAGGTCGCGTATTGGATCTTCTTTATTCATTGAATTACCTCCATTTTGAACAATGATAGAATCAGTATAGCACAATGATTTTACTCACATTCTGAAGCGAGGCGATTCTTCAAACGATACGAATTGCCACCAATTGCGTAAGTTTTAGGGGAGTGTGCGTACACTCGAATTATCATCATTTACCTTTTGTTAGTGTTGTACTCTTCATAAGTGATAGGAGGGATTGTTGTTTTACAGTGTCTTCTAATGACTATGTTATACATATGAAATGAACAATTCTAGTAATGATAAATTTACTAATTTCCCCATCTGTCAATTTCAACATTGCTGAGTGGAGATAATAAAGCTTTTTAGGTTAATTTCAATAAATGAGTAATTTACATCTGTTTGCTTATAAATGAAATAAGTGATCAGATGTTTTTTGGGGGGATAACTATTGACATTTATCCAAATAAATCGTTGCGTTTTTTCCATTGTTTCCGCTTTTTATACCAACTATAATAATGCTGTAAATGATAATCATTTTCAATTAAAAGAAAGAAGGAAAGGGGCAATAAGTGTGAAGAAACATCGTGAAAAGCGAAATATACTATGGGGAGGGAGTTTCCTCCTGTTATTGATGTTGATATTATCGGCATGCAGTTCTAATGGCAACGCATCTGATGTGAAGGAAAAGGAAAACGAGAAAACAGCTCAATCTGATGTGCAAGCAGAGGAAAGTGAGACAACAGTTCAATATACGACGATTACAGGCGAACAGGTTGAAATACCTGCAGATCCAAAACGAGTGGTTTATATTGGTCAGACGACGGGTGATTTCTTAGCGATGGATATTCCCCTTGTTGGTAATAATCTTCCTCAAGATCCTGCTAGTTACTATGGTGATAAACTTGAAGGCATCGTTGATATTGGAAATCCTGCTAGCTTAGAGACGATTCTGACTTTAAAACCTGATCTGATTATTAATGGTTATTACAAGTCGGATCAAAATCTTAACGAAGAATTGTCAAAAATCGCTACTACGATTCCCTTCAACCCAGCTCTTCCTTATGCAGAACGTGTAAAGGAGATGGGGAATATATTGAGTAAACAGGAAGAAGTAACGAAAATTATTGCTAAGTTTGAAACACAGTCTAAAGAAATGTTTGATAAACTTCAATTAGCAGAAGGGGAGACCGCAACAGTATTCTACCAGTTAGGTAAAATACTTTATGTTATGGGCGATCGTAACTTTGGTGCCATTATATATGGAGAAAACGGTTTTGCTGTCCCACCAGCTGTACAGAAGAATATTATTGATGTAGAAGGGGTATCTTTCCTTGAGGTTTCCGAAGAGGTACTTCCAGAGTTTTCCGGTGATCATTTGTTTGTAATTGTACAAGAGGATGAGGAAAGTGAAGCAGAAGCTGATCGACTGCTACAAAGCCCAGTATGGGGAACTTTGCCTGCAGTCAAAAAGGGAAATGTTTATGTTGTTCCTAATGAATGGAACACAGATAATTTATTAGCTTTGGAGCAATTGTATAAAAAGTTACCAGAATGGATGCACAAACAGTAAAAATTGTATTTGCCCAAGCAATTTTTTAAATCGTTTGTATTCTAAAATAGCACATACTCGAACAATAGTTGATAGAGGGTCATTATATGTTACAATAACGGTAATGAGAATCATTTTCAATGGTTGGAGAGTTGCTTATGAATCTAGCACCCCTATATATTAGGCTACAACAGTATGATCGATTTCAAATTGATCAGATCATGCCAGCCAGTAGCTATGATAAGGGAATAAATGGTAATGAAACGAATTTATGCACATTATTGATAGCACTCAGTCATGACATACGGCTGTATGTAGACAAAATGGCTATCGATCTACGACAAGGAAGCTGCATTCTAATTTTACCTGTACAAAGCTACACTGTAGAATCAAGTAACAAAGAGGCACAGTTTGTGCGTTTTACCTTTGAAACTTTTAAAGTAGAAGGAATGACTTTGAACCGGGTTGCCCATCCACCCTTGCTTTGTGGTTATCCCTATAATCTGTTATTTTCTCAAGTCAAGCAAGTATTAGGAAATGAAGCATGGATAAATAATCAACTTTGCTCCTCTCTATCCACATCAGAAATGGCGCTGATGCAAGGTAGACTTCAGCAGATACTGGCTATGATGGTTCAGTTAGATGAGCAAGCTAACCAGTTGCTGAACGAAGAAAAGATACAATTGGTTCAAAAAACTGTACAGTACATAGAGCAGCATTATGATGAGGACTTGACAGTAGAACAACTGGCTAACATGGCTGGAATGGTCAGATGGCAATATAGTCAAAAGTTTAAAACGTTGACTGGCAAAAAGCCGACTGATTATTTGACTCATTTACGTATAAATCAGGCAAAAGAACTTCTGCGTAATACCACCGATCCATTGAGCAAAATAGCTCGACAAATTGGGTTTAAAGATGAATACTATTTCAGTCGGTGCTTTCATAAATTAACTGGAAGCACCCCACGTGAATATGCAAATATTCATCTTCATACGCCAGAAAGAACAGTTATCGATTCACTGGGCAGAAAGGTTCTTGTTCCTACAGGTGCAACACGTATTGTGACTGATGGAAAATTTACACTTGGGGAATTACTCGTTCTAGGCATAGCCCCTATAGGAGCAGCCATCTCTATCATGAGAGATAATGTGGTTTATCACAATAAGTTGCGAAATATTCATAGTATCGGGGATTGGGTAGATCCAGATAAAATAGCACAGCTGCAGCCGGAGTTCATATTGCTTAGCTATTATCCGCAAGACTTGCAGGAACTGGATGCGCTTGCTCCAACTGTTGTACTGGATAAGAAGTATAGACTGTTCGAGCGGTTACGGTATATCGCTAAACTAGTTGAACGGAGTAAAGCGGCGGAAAAGTGGATTACTACATATGAAGACAAAGTAAGGCTAGTACGTAGGCAATTAGCAGATGCTTATGTTGCTGGAGAGACGGCTACTGTTTATCTCAAGTTTGGTGCAAAATTTTATGTTATGTGTCAGACCGGATTGGCTGCCAGCTTGTATGAATCGCTTGGCTTTCGTCCGACTCCCAAAGTGATGCACCTAATTGAGCAAGGACAAGCATGGATAGAAATTCAGCAGCATCAAATAAATCACTATGCTGGAGAACGTAATTTTATCTTGGCTTCTCCCCAAGAATTACGAACTATTACTCACTGTCCACAGATCGCCACTTTAGCCGAGTTAACTCCCGGTAAGACTCATTTCGTAGATTTTTCATGGAATCATTGTGATCCTATCACACGTGAACGGTTGTTAGAGGTGCTACCATCTATTTTTAAGAAGAAAATTATTTGACTAGCAGAAAAAATAAAATCGCTCGATCCATTAGCTATGGGTCGAGTTTTTTTCCATTAATATTCAAATAGCGTACAAATAAACTAGTACAGAAAATATAATTTTACTAGATAAAAAAGCTTGCTTAAAAATATCCTAGTATAAAATCTTTAAAGTTTATATGAAATTTCTGGTATAATTACATATATCTATGTTTATTCTAAGGAGTGATTTTGTGAAAAAACTATTTATCATAACAAGTTACTTAGGGTTTTTTATATTAGGAGGTTTGACTTTTACGTACTTCTCCACTACGGAAGCAGCAAGTGACATGAAAAAGATCAGCGTGTTTCAGGATCCAATCAATTACTATGTAGATAAGGTTGAAAAAGTCCCACCAGAAGGTCAATCTGGATTTAATTATCAAGGCACGATTTATGTCCCAATGCGTTTCGTCGCGGAATCTTTAGGTGAAAAGGTAACGTGGGATGGTAAAACAAAATCGGTTTATATTGGTGATGTTCCTCAATTTACCTCTTTAAAAGATGTAAAACCTATTGGGGGTGATGAAGACCACTTCTTCCATAACCCAAGTTCTATCGTTATTAGTACAGGTGAAAAGTTCGAGCGGTCCTATCAACTTGGTGGTTATCATGGGGGAGGCGCTGTTCAAGACCATACAGTGGAATACTTAGCCAATGGAAATTACAAGGGATTCGAAACCAATTTGGCACCAATTAAAAAATTATCAGCTAACTCTTTCGGAATAGGTTTCTTGAAAATTTATGCAGATGGTAAATTGGTTTATGATAGTGGAGCAATCAAAGACAAGGTAAAGGTTCATGTTAATTTAGATGGAGTTTCAAAAGTGAAATTTGAACTTGAAGGTAGTGGTTTAGGTATATTAGATCCTAAATTTGTTCAATAATCCCTCATACTATTAAACAAAAAGACGATGACAGCATAATTTGTCATCGTCTTCTTAGTGTTGAAAAACAAAATAGTCAATTGAAAGGTAGAAATGGATTTCCGTTGCAGGTTACTTGCTTTCCTGTGGGCGAGCGCCGAGCCGCTTCCTTCGCTACCGCTCCGTGTAGGGGCTCGCCTGTCTCGCTATCCCACGGGAGTCAAGTAGCCTTCCACTCTAACCCACTGACTTTTAGCAAAGGTTTTCGAATAAAGGGAAGGTCTTCACTACTCTTTATGAAGAGGTGTTGTCATTCATCACTTCTCTACATTGAAAATAAAAGTCTATCCTTTTTGTAATAATACAAATCAGGGGGCTATTTTGATCGCTACCGCTAGTATGAAAAATAAGGAAAAGACACTTTGCAGCATGGTTGATTGGAGTGGAGCCAGCGTTACTCCTCGGGGATTTAGCGTCACAGAGGAGACCCTGGAGCGAACGC
>NZ_JBHERJ010000030.1:0-2672 GCF_043359455.1 Lysinibacillus sp. PWR01
AGTGCAGCGTAAAGCTGAACGAAATAGAGGGATTAATCAAAAAGATTAATTACAACTGATTCTTTTGAAAGCAGGAATGAAAGCCGTCAAGTTGAGCTGAAACTGCTTTGATGATACTCCTACATGCATAGAGTTGTGTTAGCAACAATATGTGTGAAGCTAGGTAAAGACGTCTGAAATCGACCTAAGTTCAAGCTACATCGAATATGGTAGAGGATAGGGCGGTTAGCCGAAAAAGATGAATATGGTGAGAATGTTTGATTAGCAACCAAACTGACGAACTTGCGAATGAAAGGGTCTAAAAGGAAGGTTTCTCGAAAGGGAAATACGTTATGAATGTAACGGAAGTTGCCGAAGAGTAAGCACGTTGTCATGAAACTCGGTATAGTGAACAAAGACACTATATAACTTCAGGCTCAGAGCAAGCATCTAAGTTCAATCATATGGCTAAAAAGAATCGGAACGTGGTAAGCGAGGTACTCTTATTAAACGACTAACATCGGAGAGGTTGATATAAGGATTAAATCCGAAATTCATTTAACCTTGTGAAAGTAGGGTCACAGTACCGAAGAAGCTATGGAAACATAGTGGAGGGATAGACCCAAGTCTGATAATTTATAAACAAACAAAACAAGTATAATTCGCTGGTCGGGTATGAATGCAGGGATACACCATAGGAAACGAGGTGTTCTGCAACGAATACAAGTCTGAGATATAACGAATATTATGAAATGCAAAATGTATTTGATGAATTATTCTCAAAAAGTGGTGAAAACCACAAATTCAACAAATTATATGACCAAATAACAGATGAAAAAAATATCCTTCTAGCATATAGAACCATAAAATCAAATGAAGGGTCTAAAACAGCAGGAACAGATAGTTATACGATTAATGATTATAAAATCATGAACAAAGACGAATTTATCTGGAAAATTAGAGATACACTCGACAATTACAAACCCAAAGCAGTACGACGAGTAATGATACCTAAAGGACATAACACAGGAAAATTTAGACCACTAGGAATCCCAACAATGTTGGATAGAATTATTCAACAAATGTTTAAACAAATCCTAGAGCCAATATGCGAGGCTAAATTTTACAAACATAGTTATGGTTTTAGACCATTACGAAGTACGAAACATGCATTAGCAAGGATGAATTACCTTGTAAATGTAAGTCAGTTTCATTTTGTAGTCGACATAGACATAAAAGGATTTTTCGATAATGTAAATCATCGAATACTCATGAAACAATTATGGAACATGGGAATTCGAGATAGAAAGGTACTAGCCATTATTAGTAAAATGCTAAAAGCACCAATAAAAGGTGAAGGCATTCCAAGTAAAGGCACTCCGCAAGGAGGAATCTTATCGCCACTATTATCGAATATCGTTCTAAATGACTTAGACCAATGGGTATGTAATCAATGGGAAACATTTGAAACAGAACATCCATATACACAAAATGAGAAAAAGTATCAAATGTTAAAACGAAACTCAAAAATGAAACCAGGTTTTATCGTCAGATATGCAGATGATTTCAAAATCATGACAAATAGCTATGAAAATGCAGTAAAATGGTATCATGCAGTAAAAGGATACCTAAAAGACCGTTTAAAATTAGATATTTCGGAAGAAAAATCAAAAATTACAAACTTGAGAAAACAATACTCCGAATTTCTAGGGTTTAAAGTTCAGACAGCTAAAAAGGAAAATAAACATCTAGTTAGGGTTAATATAATTGACAAGAAAAAAGCGGAAATCATAAAGAGGATTAAAGAACTCATTCTAAGAATAAGGAATGAAACAACCATTAAAAATGTAAGACTATACAATGCATTTATAATGGGAATTCAAAACTACTTCAAATACGGGAGTATGGTTCCTTCTGATTTCGCTGACATCATGCATAAGGTTTATCCCTATGCAAGAAGCAAACTACGAAAAACTGGAAAATATGAACATCCAAAAAACGCAAGTAAAACGTACACAAAATTTTACAAAACCAACATGAAAACTTGGAACATAATGGGTACTCATTTATTCCCAATACAGGGAATAACAAGTTTTGTGAGATGTACACAGTTTAAACCGAAGTTGAACATCTACACAGTTGAAGGTAGAGAATTAATTCATAAAAACTTAAACACAGAAATTGAAATAAACATTCGCAGACTAATGAATTCAAATATAATAAATCAGTCAATCGAATATCAAGACAACAGAATTTCCAGATACTCAATGAGAAATGGAAAATGTGAAGTTCTTGGTATATTCTTGGAAGCACATGAAGTAGAATGCCATCATAAGAAACCTAAATCATTAGGTGGCTCGGATAAATATAACAATCTGAGAATTCTACATGGGGATATTCACAAATTAATCCATGCAACTAAAGAAGAAACGATTGAAAAGTATTTGAAAAAATGGAATATCGAGGATAGTTCGAAAATCCTTGATAAAATAAACGAATATCGTTTACACTGCGAAAACGAACCAATCCAAATTAGAGATAATTTCTCAAATGACATGCATATAATATTCGACTAAGTAAAATTAAACTTGTAACTTGTTAAAATTTGTTTATATGGTTATTAGATGGAACGCCGTATGAGGTGAAAGTCTCACGTACGGTGTGGAGTGGGGGAAAAGATGGAGATGCAATCA
>NZ_JBHERJ010000031.1:0-80724 GCF_043359455.1 Lysinibacillus sp. PWR01
ATACTAGTATAGCAATCAAATCACCCATTATTTGTATTCTTAGAGGGATAGGATTTTTATTTTCAATGTGGAGAAGTGATGCGTGACAACACCTCTTCATAAAGAGTAGTGAACACCTTCACTTTATTTGAAAACATTTGCTAAAAAGTGGGTTGGAGTTGAGGGCTACTTGACTCCCATGAGATAGCGAGACAGGCGAGCAAGTAGCCTGCAACGGAAATCCATTTCTACCTTTCAATTGACTGTTTTGTTTTTCAACACTAAGAAGCATGTAGTTGTTTTCCAACTACATGCTGACTATCATTTTCGTTCTTATTTTTCTGCACCTAATGCACGTGGTACCATCGTTTCTACTACATAATTCTCTTCCTCATATAGTATTTTTTTTAGCTCTATACCAAAAAACGACTGCATTCTCTCCTCCGTCATTATTTCATGTACAGTACCATATACAACATCCTTATCCTTTGCCGTCATTAGAACCCGATCAGCTAAATAAAAGGCATGATTAGGATAATGCGTGTTAATAATACAAGAAATGCCACGCTCTCTTGCTAATTGCTTAATTGTTTGTAAAATAATAATTTGTTTTTGAATATCCAAATGGGACTCGGGTTCATCTAAAATAAGTATTTCTGGATTGGCAACCAATGTACGTGCTATTAAAGCTAATTGCAACTCCCCACCACTTACCTCATTACATGATTTTTTGGCTAAATGGACAATACCAATTGTATCTAGTGCCAAATGTGCCGCTTCTAAATCTTTTTTTGATGGTTGGGCTAATGTACTAATAAAAGGGGCTCGTCCCATTACAACAAGCTCTTCTATTGTAAAACCAAATACCATTTTATGAGCTTGCGGTACATAGCCAATACGTTGCCAAAGCTCCTTACGCTTGACAGTAGACAATGGCTTGCCATCTATATAGGTTTCTCCCTGCTTCCACTCTAGTAACCCTGTAATACATTTGAGCATTGTGGTCTTTCCAGCACCATTAGGACCAAGAATAGCCATAATCTGTCCTGGTTCCAGTGTAAAATTAATATTGTTCATATAAAGATTTTGAGATTTCTTATGACGCTTTTCATAATAAAAATTGCCATTTTTCACTTCAATTATCACGCCCATCCACCTCCAGATTTACGCAGTAAATAAGCAAAGAATGGTGCGCCTATAATCGCTGTTAAAATGGATAAAGGTATTTCTGTTGCTGTTATAGAACGTGCTAAATTATCAATTACTAACAAATACATACTTCCTATAGCAATCGACATTGGTAGTACATGTTGATTATTATTCCCCACAAGCATACGAGCAACATGTGGAATAATTAAACCAACCCAGCCAACAATTCCTGCAACCGCAACAGATACAGCAGTAATCAATGTAGCACCGAAGATAATCATCCATTTTAAAGGCACTACGGAAATTCCCATTGATTTTGCCTCATCCTCTGGGAGGGTTAAAATATTTAATCGCCACCTTAGGAAATAAAGTATTAACATACCGATAATAATCAATGGTCCGCCTATATATAAATCTTTATAAGTAACTGTTCCTAAGCTTCCCATCAGCCAATAGGTAATGGCAGGTAGCTTTTCTTCTGGATCAGCTACAAATTTAGTTAACGAAATAAGCGCATTAAACAGTGCCGATGTAATAACACCCGCTAAGACAAACATAAATATAGGAGCATTTTTGCGTGCGCCGGCAATTAAAAATGTAAAGCCAATGGCACCTAATCCAAAAAGCAATGCCATTATCTGTGTAGCAAAATTTTGCCCAAACAATAATATTCCAAGAGAAGCACCAAAGCCAGCTCCCGCAGAAACACCTAAAATATCTGGTGATACTAGGGGATTACCAAACATTCCTTGAAAGCTAGCACCTGCAATAGCCAAACCTCCACCAATTAACAATGCGAGAAGAATACGTGGCAAGCGAATATTGATAATAACCGTTTCTTCCATCTCTGTCCAGGTCGGTTCTATAGGGAAAATCTGTGAAGCAAGAATTTTTAATATCTGCTCGATGCCAACTTCAAAGCGCCCTACACCAAGGGAAATGATGGCAATTACCAGGGGTAGGAACCATATAATAATCTTTTTCCAGTTTTGCATTTACCAATCATTCCTTAATATTTAGCTGCTTCTGATGATGGATTTAAAATAGCTTGAATATCTTCATCTGTCACATCAAATTCATAAAAATCTTTGTAATATGCTTTAATCTCGTCCTCTATTTTATAATCAAATAATGTAGGATGATTTTTTTGCGCTAACCACTTTAACATTAATGGGGCGTCACCACTAGGTGGGAACCAACGATAAATCCCTAATGGTATCTTATAAACTTTACCCTCCTGTACTGCCTTTACCTGACTCCAATCCTGTCCATCTACCTTGTTTTCAAGTAGATCAGCTGGTTGTGTTTCTGTAAAATTGGTAATAAAAATAATATCAGGATTCCAAGCATAAATTTGCTCCATATTCACTTCTTTTTGCCCTTGTATATCATTTTCAGCTACATCAATTGCTCCAGTCGCATTGAGCCATTGGTTACCAAAGAAGTTTTTCCCTCCAATTGTAATCGACTTTTCATTATGTCTAAACAACATCATTGCACGAGGCTTGTCTTTTTCTTCTATTGCTTTTAATTTTTCATCTAATTGAGCTTGTACTTTTTTCCCTTCCTCTAGGAAGCGATTGGCACGTTCTGTTGTACCAGTTATTTGGCTTGTTACTTCTAACCAACTATTAAATGTAGCTAACGGCTCTGCCGCAGCCGCATCAATTGCCTTGAGTGCCACTACTGGAATGCCTGCTTCAGTTACTTTATTAATCGATTTCTCATCTGTTGCAATCTCAATATATAATTGTGGATTTACTTTCATTAATTCTTCAACATTGACTTCGCCATTCTGAATAAATGACGTATCAGCCTTTAAAACATCTGGAGACATTTTACCTAGCATCGAATGTTTTGCTGCATTATACGAATTTGGATGCATACCAACAATTTCCTTTGTAGAATTTGTTGCTACATACCAAGTAGAGAAGTATGGAAGAATGCCTCCCGTTACAACACGCTCAATCGAGTTTGGTACTGTTACTTCACGTCCTAATTGGTCAACTACAAGCTTTTCTTCCTTAGTCGTTTGCAACTCTGATGATTGTTCCTCCACCTGAGGCTCAGTTTTATTTTGCGTCTCTTCGTTATTATTATTACAAGCTGCCAGCAACATTGTTAGTGCTGCAGCAGCGACAAGTCCATACTTTTTCAATGTTTTTTCCTCTCTTAACCATTTTGCAATCCCATGTAAAAACGGCTTTGATTGATCAATAAAACCTAATCCGATATGAAACATCGGATCAAGTGTAGTGACAACTAGTTCTCCATTAAAGCTCACATTATCCACATAAAATAACGATCGTCCATTTGGAATATCTAATAACGATTGCGCTCCTTGTGGCGGTAAAAAAGAACCGTGATAATGCCATTTCATATCATGTAATGTGACGTATTTGAAAAGTGGATGCACATTATTTTGCATTTTCATCGGTAAATCACCGCCATCTCTCACCCACCAACTAAAATTAACTTCAGAATCTTCCCAATCAATTGTAGGAAACCAGCAATCCAATATTTCACCAAAAATAATCAGTCTTTTGCCAGCATTAATAAATTTCAGTAATTGTGACTGATACCGTTTTAAAGAACGGATATCTAAGCGACAAGATAGAATAAGTGTGTCATACTTTGTTAAATCATATTGATGCAAGTGGCGAATATGTAGCACTTCATCATATAAATAATGAAATTCTTGCTCTGCAAAAAAACGATTTTGAAATGGTAAGCCATTCGTCACAATCCCTATCATTCGCCCATACCTCCACTTGCATAATTGCGGTTAGCTTCCTCACGAATACAATCTAGCATTTGCAAACTAAGCTTTTTCGATGTATTTTCTTCATTAATAAAAACCTTGTAAATATCGGTGCCTGCTCCTGCAAAAATGGTGCCATTTGTTGAATGTCGGTCAACATAAAGTATTGGTACACCGCTTTGATCTGTAATTAACACTTCCGCTTGTGCAGGTACTTTTTCAAAATAACCACGAGAAAAGAAGCCCCGTACACCTTTTCGATAATTAATATCATAGGGCTCTATCCCTTTAAATAAAGAACAATTAGATTGCTCAATCATAATTTCACGATCTTTCAATGGAATAGGAGAGCGCTTCCAATTAGCTACATTTGCTAACCATGACAAGGATATTTCTGTCAGTGAAAAGATCACACCACCCTGTAGCAAATATTCATCTAAAATCGTTTTATGTTCTAGTAGAAATTGTTCTTCTACATGATTTGTGATAATTATTCCTGCATAGGCTGTTAAATCGACAGAGGGTAAATCATATAAATATAAAAATACTAAGCCACGTTCACGATCCTCATCTGTTAACCGAGTAAATTGAATATCAATGCCAACATAAGCAATAGGTTCCACTAGTTCTCCTACTTTCTTTTATCAAAAAATTTCCTTATCAATGACGAGAAATTTCAAATTTAGTCCAATATCCACAAGCTTGTTTTTCTACACTATGTACGGCAAGCTATCCTGTCAAAGCCTTGAACCAACATACTCAAATAGAGCTATTAGTAATCATTTTGCGCATTTAGCGTTCCTTATATCTGCCCTTTCTTTAGCCAAGGTAAAAATCCCTGTAAGAACCGTTCCGTTGCCGGCATAAAATAAGAGCCAAAATGATAATCTGGATCCAATGTTGTATTGACCCAAACCCCATTTGTGTTCACTCGGTCAATATATAAAACGGCACCACCATCATCTGTCGATACTAATACTTCGCAGCCCTCACTTGGCCAGTACACACCATGTTGATGCCAAGTTGCATCCTCCAATGTAAGATAATTCTTAAATAAATCATTCGTTGCTTCTACTAAACGCAAGCCACTATCAGCATTAGGTTCTAGCCACCACCAAAAATTAGTTGGTCTGAATTCCCAGTTATGCATCGGCAACCAATCTCGATGCTGCGGGCCAAATGTGACCACTACTTTCCCTGTATTCGCAAAATCATAGATCTTTTGAATATTTTTATCTAATAATCCTGTATGTGTTTGAGAAGGGATGATTAATACATCAAAAGCGTCTAAATTTTCTTCCTCTAACTGACGCACTGGAATCAATTGATCGATATACTGAGCGAATTCAGATGTCTTATATGTACGCCAATGTTGTGAACTACCACTATACATAACAGCTATTTTACGCACTACTTGACACTCCTTTCCGCTAAATACTTGTATTCTTCCTGTATCCATTGCATTAGCTGTGTAGGAATACGATTGGTCGTTTTTGATATTGACGGTGTCATGCCTCCAATATTAAAGAGATTATTACCTGCATGCATAAAAATGGTCCCATTTGTTGAGCTTCGATCAATAAATGTCACAGGCTCACCGTCTGGCAAAGTTAATAATATCTCTGCATCTGCTGGTGCTGGATGATGTCCACGAGCAAAAAACCCTTTCACACCTTTATTTATTGTCATATCTTCTTCCTTTACACCTGCAAAAATTCCGTGTTGTTTCGCAATAGAGATGTCATAATCCCAATGATTTCGAATCTCCTTTGCGATAAAAGCCTGCTGTCCTGGTAACCAATCTGTGACTAAGTTACCGAAGAAGCATACAATCTTATTATTTGCCAAAAAATCAGCGATAATTTGTTTCTTTTCTTGCAAAAATTCTTGATCAACAAACCCTAAAATCACCATACATTTATAAGAAGATAGCTCAATATTCGGTAAATCATACATATCTACTATTTCAAAATTTTCATCTGCTTTGCCTTGAGAAAAAATATTACATGGATGAACTACAATATAATCTTTTGACATCTTCATACCTCCTTGCATTTCGAACTATATCATCACTGATAACGATTATCAATATCATTTAAGGTGTAGTATTTTAATTTTCTCTGACCGCTTATCAGTTTTTCTCAAATTATAAAAATCTCCAATTGTACTATTACATTTTCTTATAGAATGCTATAAACCTACAAATTAAGGATGATATTCTACCAGAAATGATCCTTGGAAGTCATCGCAGAAAAGCGATATAAATTCCTCCAAGTGCTACCATATTGCTGACATAGAGGCTCAATTAAGATAAAAAAAACCAAACAATGACGAAACAGTAAATAAAAGCTTCGTATATTGCTTGGATTAATTTAGAAAATATTTTATTTTAATGAATATAATGGTAAAAATAAATATAATAGAAGAAACACTATAAAGGATTTATTTACCTTTATAAGTTTAACTTACCTGACAGACTCCATCTTCAATTTCTTCTTTAAACGTTCACAAAATGCTTGTTCTTGCTCATTTAAAATTTGGTTACGGTTAAATACAATACCATTTTTTCGTTTAATAGATAGACCTTTCACATATTTAAACGTTAATTTATCTAAGCTATCCTCTATTGATTTATAAGGTAAAAAAGATACGCCCATACCCTGCTGTACAGCCTTTTTAATAATTTCAAAATTAGTCATCTGTATATAATAAACAGGTACTGCCTTCTGATGTAAAGCTTGTTTAATATGCTGATTCAAATAAGAACTTTGAGACAATAGCATCGATAGGTTTTTCAAATCTCTTGTATAAATGATTTGACGACTTGCTAAAGGATGATCATTTGTCATCACTAATACTAATTCTTCCTCAAATAAAATATCTATATCAAATGACTCGTGAACGATCGTATCAGCATCATAAATCGGCATCACGGCAAATTTGGTATGGTTTTCTACTAAACTACTTTTTAAATCTTCATAGCAATAGCTATTAATTTCATAGGGATATTGTTTATATGTGCTATTATTTTTATCAAATAGTTCGTCAAAAAAGCTATCGGCAATATAGTGACTTATATATAATTTGATATTTTCCTGTTGTGTCTGCTTTACTGCTCTTCGCAATTGTTGATCCATTTCCTGCATTTTTTGTGCATAAGCCAACACAATTTCTCCTTGTGTAGTTAACTTAATTTGCCGTTGTTTCCTTGAGATTAGCTGGCAGCCTAATTCATTTTCCAATTGCTGAATATGCTGAGAAACTGTCGGTTGGGAACAAAACATATGCTTTGCTGTTTCAGTAAATGATTTGTGTTGTGCTAATAAAATAAATGTTCGATAGCGCTCATTCATCGTAACCCATTCCTTTATATATAATTGATAATCATTATCAATTATAATACTATCTTTTATGCATAAAGTAAAATGTAATATCTTTAGGGGCAACATCTTCAAGTTATTACCTTTTATTCAACGACAATCTGCATTTAATAAAACAATTGCTAATAAAAAAGGAGTGTAGATAAGCGAATGAACATCCGCTTTTTCTACACTCCTTTATTCATATTATTTTTTCGCTACAATGTGGATTGGGTTGCCAAGTAATACTTCAGCAGTTTCCATTGTAATTTCACCTAATGTTGGGTGAGCGTGAATTGTTAATGCGATATCCTCAGCAGTCATGCCGCCTTCAATTGCTAAGCCCATTTCAGCGATCATATCAGATGCACCAGCACCTACGATTTGAGCACCAATTAATAAACCATCTTCTTTACGAGCAACAAGCTTCACGAAACCTTCTGATTGGTTTAATGCAAGAGCACGACCGTTTGCTGCGAATGGGAACTTCGCTGCAGTGTATTCAATGCCTTCTGCTTTCGCTTGTTCTTCGTTGTAACCAACTGTCGCCATTTCTGGATCTGTGAAGCATACAGCAGGTACAGCAAGATAATCAACAACTGATTTTTCACCAGCAATCGCTTCAGCAGCAACTTTACCTTCGTAAGATGCTTTATGTGCAAGCTGAGGACCTGCAACAATATCACCAATTGCATAGATGTTTGGAATATTTGTACGACATTGTTTGTCAACATTGATTAGACCACGTTCACCGAATTCAACTCCGATTTCAGCAAGGCCCATTTCATCTGTATTTGGACGACGACCTACAGTAACTAATACATAATCAGCTTCAACTTTTTTCTCTTCTCCGCCAACTTCATAAGTTACGACTACGCCGTTTTCAGTTTCTTCAACGCCTTTTGCAGATGCGTTAACTTCAATTTCAACGCCTTTCTTTTTAAGGCCTTTTTTCACGATTTGCGTCATTTGTTTTTCGAAGCCAGCTAAAATATCTTTTCCGCCTTCAATAATTGTTACTTGAGAGCCAAGGTTTGCGTAAGCTGATCCTAGCTCTGTACCAATATAACCTCCACCGATAACAACTAATTTACCAGGAACTTCCTGTAAAGAAAGTGCACCAGTAGAATTTAGTACGCGATCAGTGAATTTGAATGTTGGAATTTCAACTGGACGAGAACCTGTTGCAATAATGACATTGTTAAATGTGTAAGTTTGAGCAGATTCACCATTGATGATACGCACTGAATGAGCGTCAACGAAATAAGCTTCACCTTGTACAATTTCAACTTTGTTGCCTTTAAGTAAGCCTTCAACACCGCCAGTTAATTTTTTAACAACGCTGTCTTTAAATGCTTGTGCTTTTGAGAAGTCTAATTTCACATCAGAAGCGATGATTCCCATGTCATCTGAATGTTTAGCTTGCTCAAAACGGTGACCTACTGAAATTAATGCTTTTGATGGAATACAACCTACGTTTAAGCACACACCACCAAGTACATTTTTTTCAACGATTGTTACTTTTTGGCCAGTTTGAGCTGCACGAATTGCTGCTACATATCCTCCAGGACCTGAACCAATGACAAGAGTATCTGTTTCGATTGGGAAATCTCCTACTACCATTTTTGTTACGCCTCCATTAATAATAATTCTGGCTCACTTAACAAACGCTTTAAGTGATTTAAAGCATTTTGCGCAGTGGCTCCATCGATCATACGATGATCAAAGCTCAATGATAATGCTAACACAGGTGCGGCTACAATTTCACCATTTTTTATTACAGGTTTTTCTGAAATTCGACCAATACCTAGAATTGCTACTTCAGGATGATTAATAACTGGTGTGAACCATTGTCCTCCTGCAGAGCCAATATTCGTAATGGACATAGAAGCACCTTTCATTTCATGTGGCGCTAGTTTGCCTTCACGGGCTTTCGTCGCTAACTCATTGATTTCATTAGACACTGCAAATACAGATTTACGATCTGCATGCTTAATAACTGGTACTAGTAAGCCTCTTTCCGTATCTGCTGCAATACCAATGTTATAGTAATGCTTTTGGATAATTTCTTGTGTTGCATCATCTAAAGAGCGATTAAATTCTGGGAACTCGCGTAAAGTTGAAATAAGTGCTTTCACTACATATGGTAAGTATGTTAATTTAACACCTTTTTCGGCAGCGATATCTTTGAATTTTTTACGATGTGCTACAAGAGCTGTTACATCGACTTCATCCATTAGTGTAACATGAGGAGCCGTTTGTTTCGAGTGTACCATTGCTTTTGCAATCGCTTTTCGAATACCTGACATTTTTTCACGAGTCTCTGGGAAATCCCCCTCAAGAACTACTGGTGCTGCTGGTGTAGACGTTTCTTGTTGAACTGTATCTTCTGATGTTTCGATATTTGCAGTTTCAGCCTCTACAGTGCCGCCACCTTTTAAGAAGTTTTCAATATCTTCTTTAAGGATTCGACCGTTTTTGCCTGTACCCTTCACTTCACGAATATTTACATCGTTATCACGGGCAAATTTACGTACAGAAGGCATCGCGATCACACGTTTTGTTTCATCAACTACTGTCTCCACCTTTTCTGGAGCTTTTTCAGGAGCTTTTTCTGGTGCCTTTTCCTCTTTAGTAGGAGCTTTTTCTACGTTCTGACCAGATTCAGCAGTTGCTTGAACTTGTGCCTCTGTTTTTGCTTCGGCATGATCGTCACCTTTTAGCTTTAAGTCTTCATAGCCAGGTGCGTCTAATCGGATTAAAACATCGCCAACTACGGCAACTGTTCCTTCTCCTACTAAAACTTCCTCCACTGTTCCTTCAACTGGTGAAGGGATTTCTACTACTGCTTTATCATTTTGTACTTCACAAAGAATATCATCTTCTTTTACTGTATCTCCAGCTTTAACGAACCATTTCACAATCTCGCCTTCGTGAATACCCTCGCCAATATCCGGTAATCTGAATTCAAATGCCATGTGTACCCATCCTTTCTATTTACTGTTGTTCAAGTTTAGAAGCTTTATTAGAATGTTAAAACTTTTTTCGCTGTTTCCATTACATCTTTGTAGTTTGGTAACCAAACACCTTCAGCTTGTGGGAATGGGTACACAGTATCTGGTGCAGCCACACGAAGAACAGGAGCCTCTAAGCTTAGAATTGCGCGCTCTGTAATTTCTGCTACTACGTTCGCAGCGATACCTGCTTGTTTTTGAGCTTCTTGGACAACGATTGCACGACCTGTTTTTTCAACAGATGCGATAATTGTTTCCACATCGATTGGTTGAATTGTACGTAAGTCAATTACTTCTACAGAATGTCCTTCTTTTTCAAGTTCTTCTGCAGCCTTTAAGCTTTCATGAACCATTAAACCGTAAGCAACAATTGTTAAATCAGTACCTTCACGTTTTACATCCGCTTTTCCTAGTGGAATTTCGTATGCTTCCTCAGGCACTTCTTCACGGAATGAACGGTATAGCTTTAAATGCTCTAAGAAAATAACTGGGTTGTCATTACGAATAGAAGAAATAAGTAAACCTTTTGCATCATATGGTGTTGATGGAACAACAACTGTTAATCCTGGTTGTGCTGTCATTAAGCTTTCTAAGCTATCTGAGTGCATTTCAGGTGTGTGCACACCACCACCAAATGGTGAACGGATTGTTACTGGAGCATTGTAGACGCCACCACTACGGTAGCTCATACGTGCTAGCTGGCCACTAATTGAATCCATTACTTCATAAACGAAACCAAAGAATTGAATTTCAGGAACTGGACGGAATCCTTGAAGAGAAAGGCCAACTGCTAAGCCACCAATACCTGATTCTGCTAATGGTGTATCAAATACGCGGTCAACCCCAAATTCTTTTTGTAGGCCTTCTGTCGCGCGGAATACCCCACCGTTGACACCTACATCTTCCCCGAATACAAGAACGTTTTCATCATTCTTTAATTCTGTGCGAAGTGCATCTGTAATTGCTTGAATCATCGTCATTTGTGCCATAGGTTATTTCGACTCCTTCTCTTTATAGATTTCATACTGTTCTTTTAGATTAGATGGCATTTCGCCTTTATACATATTTTCCATTAATTCTGTTACTTTTTGTTTTGGAGCAGCATCTGCTTTTTTGATTGCTTCTTTAATTTCTTCTTTTGCCCGCTCAATAACTGCTTCTTCTTTTTTCTCATCCCATATACCTTTTGCTTCTAGGTATTTACGGAAGCGAACTAGAGGATCTTTTTGAGCCCATTCATTATCTGTATCAGAAGTACGGTAACGAGTTGGGTCATCCCCAGCCATTGTATGAGGTCCATAACGGTAACACATTGTTTCAATTAATGTTGGGCCTTCACCATTAACCGCGCGCTCACGAGCATCACGAGTTGCTACATAAACTGCAAGCGCATCCATTCCATCTACTAAAATACTTGGTAATCCTGCTGCTACACCTTTTTGTGCAATTGTTTTAGCAGCTGTTTGCAATTCACGAGGTGTTGAGATTGCATATTGGTTATTTTGTACGATGAAGATTGCTGGAGATTTAAATGCACCTGCAAAGTTAATGCCTTCATAGAAGTCTCCCTGAGAAGAACCACCGTCACCAGTATAAGTTACTGCAACAGCTTTTTTCCCGCGTTTTTTAATACCAAGTGCTACCCCAGCAGCTTGAATATATTGTGCTCCAATAATAATTTGTGGAGCTAAAACGTTTACACCTTCAGGAACCTGATTCCCCATGAAGTGACCACGTGAGAATAAAAATGCTTTTTCAAGAGGTAAGCCATGCCATACAATTTGAGGTACATCACGGTAACCTGGTAAAATCCAATCTTCTTGTTCTAATGCAAAGTGAGAAGCAAGTTGTGAAGCTTCTTGACCAGCAGTCGGTGCATAGAAGCCTAAACGTCCTTGACGATTTAATGAGATTGAACGTTGATCTAAAATACGTGTGTAAACCATACGTGTCATTAACTCAACTAGTTCCTCATCTGATAATTTCGGATCTGCCTCTTTATTTATAATTTCGCCTTCTTCATTCAAAATTTGAAACATTTCAAACTTATCTTCGATTTCAGTTAGCGTTTGTTTAGCATCAAAAATATTATTGTTTTTCTTGCTCATTTGTCACATCTCCCTTTCAGCTGTATTAAAATAAATCACCTTTTTAACTAGTACAACTTATTCTTGACACTCAGTATACTGAATAAAATACTGTCGGTCAATCATCTATTACTGCTATATACAAAGATTTTTTCTAGAATAACAATCAAACACCGCTGTCCTATACTGTATTACTAATATTCAAATTCTGTATTACAACACCTTACTCACACCATACAACTCTTACGTTTTCCAACAGGTTTTCCCCTAGTAGAATACCCCATTCTCGAAAATCTAATAGCATTAGAAAAATTTTTTGAGTATATTCAAATAAGGACTTTTTTCATGGGATTGTACGAAAACGTGATGTATACTTATTAGTAAGCACTACAAAGTTGAAAGGAAGATTACTATTATGATTTTAATGGATGATATTATCCGCGAAGGTCATCCGACTTTACGCACAAAAGCAGAGGAAGTTAAATTCCCTTTAACTGAAGAAACAAGAAAGCTTGCTGAGGATATGCTTCAATATTTAATCAACAGCCAAGATCCTGAAATGGCAGAAAAATATAATTTGCGTAGTGGCATTGGTTTGGCTGCCAATCAGGTAAATAGCTTACAGCGTATGTTTGCTCTTCATTTAAAAGATGAGGCTGGTGAACAATTAAGCTTTGTAGCCATAAATCCAAAGATCGTTAGCCATTCTGTTGAAAACACATACCTATCAGCAGGTGAAGGATGTCTTTCTGTTGACCGTAATATTCCTGGGTATGTACCTCGCCATGCACGCATCACAGTAAAATTTAAAACAATTGATGGTGAAGAGAAAAAAATGCGCCTTAAGGGCTTGCCAGCTATTGCCTTTCAGCATGAATTAGATCATCTTAACGGCATTATGTTTTATGACCGTATTAATGAAAAGAATCCATTTGCGGAAATACCAGATTCAATCCCATATGAGCGCGACTAAAAACAACCTCGGCAGTTTTTTACTTCTGCCGAGGTTAATTATTATTTATATTCTAATTGTCTAGCCATATTTAACCGAGCATTGATCGTTTCAATTAATGCTGGCAACTCCGCCATTGTTTCAATTGTATAATGAGCGCCAGATTCTTCAAAAACACATTTTGTTTTCTCTATGATTTGTTGCTGTTCTTCTGAAGATAGGGCATTGAATTCTTCTTCGGATAGTCCCATTTCTGAGCTTCCAATAATAACGCCAACAGCCCAAACACCTGCATTCAAGGCTTCCTTTATATCTGATGTTGTATCGCCAACCTTCACAACTTGCTTCGTCGCTTGCGAACCTAATGCCTCCATATTTTTAAAAATCATATATGGATATGGTCGCCCTTTATCACCAACCTGTGTTGGTGTTACAAGAAAATCAGGTTGATAGCCCTTGTCAGCAGCATGCTTTGTCACTACTTCCATCATTGCATCTGTATAGCCAGTTGTAGAGCCTATTCGAATACCTGCATCTCTTAATTGCTGTACTGTTGTTTTCACGTGCTGGATAGGATCTGTATAGGTCGCCAAAGACTCCATTAATTTTGTTTCAAAATGATTATACAATACATGTACACCCTTTTCATTAAAGGATTGTCCATGTACACGATGCCATTCTGCTTTAATTCTTGGCATTTCTAGCATGGTGCGGATATGATCAATTTTCAGCATCCCCATTGGTTTACGAGCCTCTTCCAGTGTAACTATTACACCAGCATCTTCAAAAATTGTTAAAAAAACATTAACAGGGGCAAAACAACCAAAGTCAACTGCTGTGCCTGCCCAGTCCAAAATAACCGTCTCAATTTTCATTGTTTTTCACCACCATATAATTTTCAATGATTTCACATAATGCAAGAATATCTTCCTCATGAATATCACCAATATTGCCAATACGGAATGTATCGACATCCGTCAGCTTACCTGGATAGATAACGAAACCTGCATTTTTTATTTCTTGATAAAAATCCTCAAAAGAAAACTCTTTATACGGGAATAAAAATGTTGTGATAATTGGTGATTGAAGCTCCTCTGAAATATACGCTTTAAATCCCAGCACCGACAAGCGAGAGCGAAGTAGTTGATTATTATACGCATAGCGTTTGTAGCGGGCATGAATTCCGCCTTCTTCATTCAACTCTTCAAGCGCCTTCGCAAAAGCTGCCACTACATGTGTAGGCGATGTGAAACGCCATTTCCCATCTTGCTTCATTACTTCCCACTGACTATGCAAATCTAATGCAACACTTCGAGCTTGTCCCTTACATTTTTCCAGTGCTCTTGTATTCGCGATAACAAAACCAAAGCCTGGGACACCCTGAATACATTTATTGGCACTACTAATACAAAAATCAATATGCAAGCTTGATAAATCCATTGGTACGCCTCCAAAGCTACTCATGGCGTCCACAATAAACGTTTTGTTGAACGAATGAACAACTTCCCCAATTTCTTTAATAGGATTTAAAATACCAGTAGTCGTCTCACAATGTACGAGAGCTACATGAGTAATACTCCTATCTCTTTCAAGGAAGGATTGAACTTCTAACAAGGAGGGCTGTTCATCATAAGGAGCACTATAAACAACATGCTGTAACTTTAAGGCTTTGGCCATTTCAACAATTCTTTCACCATAAGCACCATTTGTTAGTATCAGCACCTTATCATTTTCACCAATTGCTGTTGTTAGTACAGACTCTACTACAAAGCTTCCACTTCCTTGCATTAGTACCGTAGTGTAATCAGCTTCATCAACTTTTGCTAATTTTAAGAGTTGCTTACGAATCACTTGTGTCACATTTTTATAATCGTCATCCCATGTACAACGATCTTTTAACATTTCTCGTTTCACTGCTTCAGTTGTTGTCAATGGACCTGGCGTCAATAATTTATAGTTACTCATCTGCTATAACTCCTTATCGCTGTGCTTCTTTAAAGAAGGCTTGGTGTTTTTCTAATAAATCTACGGTTAAGGTAGTATCCCATTTTTTCAAATAGGTAGGAACGTGCTCGTCCTTTACTTGTTCTCCTTCATATAGAGCTACAGGATATTGCTCTAGAAGACCATCACGAGCCTCTGTTGCAATTACCTTTGCAATTTCTTTTGCTAATGCTTCCTCACCTTCTTTATCTACAACAGCTACAGATTCCGTTAAAGTGAAATTTCCTTCTGTCGGGTCAATATAATCAATCGGTAACCCTTCGTTTTTGGCATCAATAGCTTGGATACGTAAACCAAAGCCTGCAGCAACTTCTCCTGTTTTCACCTTTTTAATAGGGCCAGAGCCTGAACTTTCAATATGTGGTCCTGCATTTTTAATTAACTCTGCTAGAACTTTTTTCCCTTCCTCTTCACCATATTCCTTTATAATAGCTTGTACTAGAAGCCACCCTGTTGAGGAGTCCATAATGTTTGGGAATGACACTAAATCCTTATAAGCAGGGTCTGTCAAATCTTTAATGGATTTCGGAATAGATAGCCCCTTTTGTTGTAATACCTCTGTATTAATAAAGATAGAGCCTACATTGCCTAAAATCGGTAATGCATACGTAACACTCCCATCAAGAGGCTTTAAGTCTGAGGAAATATCCACAAACATGGATTTTGAGGTTTGTGCACTTTCTATAAAATAAGAAGCCATTGTTACAACATCTGCTTCAATATCTGTCCCTTCCGCCATCATTTTGCCACCTAACTCAGAAGTACCAAACGACTGGATTAAATACTTACCTTTATAGCCTTTATCATCTAATGTAGTTTCCATCACTTCAATAGCTTCATCATCAGCATTTGAATAAATGATGACTTGCTCTTTGGAATCTGCTGCTACTCCTCCACATGCAGCTAAAACGACTGCTGCTGCACTTACTGTCCCTAACATCATGCCTGTTGACTTCTTCATTTTGTAATCTCCTCCGTTTTTTCTTTATGTGCTGCTATATAATCACAACCTAATTTCACAATGAGGTTTGTACATAAAATGAATATCGATAAAACAAAAATATCGGTGTACTTTGCGAAATGCTGTAGCTCTTTTATCCTTGTCGATACAAGCATTGTCTTTGTGCTGACAAGAAAAATAACACCGCTGACTGTAACCATCGCATTTAAAAAATAGTAGCTAAACATTTGATAAATCGTTGGCCTAATATTCGGTAAAATAATTCGTATCACGGTTTTTAACCACGAATCCTTTAACAGCTCAGCTGTCACTTCCCACGTAGGATCCATTTTTTGCAATGAATTTTTCGCCATTAAATAAGGTGTCGTAAAAAAATGCACGATATTACATGCGATAACGATAAGAAAAGTACCCTTTAAAGAACTTCCATTAAAGAAAAATAAGTAGGATAATCCAAGTACCATACCTGGAACTGTATTTGTCATCATAGAAGTTACATCTAAGCTTTTTCTTCCCTTTAATGGTGTCCTTGTATTAAGAAGCGCCGACATAAATGTTATGCCCACACCTAATATTGCTGTTAGAACCGCTACGATGAGAGAATTGATGTAAACCTTTGTTAAATCTTTCTCTGCGAGTACATTTTGAACATGCTCTAATGTAAAGCTGAAATCGTACGGATAGCCTTTGGTAAAAGGCACAATAAACATGGTTAAAAAAATAATACATACAGCTGTTACACAGAGAATTGAATAAATTGTAAATAGCGTGTCTCGTAAACGATGCTTTACAAGTTCACTTTGCCCAACCTGTTTATATTGAAAATTGAAGCGCTCTAAAATCGTTAGCATGACAACACCTAATACAGCAGGTACTAGCATTAACACTGAAATGACTGCTCCACGTTCAAAATGCACAATGGAACCTAACATAGCTTGGTAGAGTTCAGTAGCTATTACCCTGTAATTGCCACCAACCGATGCAGGGATTCCAAAGTCAGTGAAGCTTAAAACAAATGTTAAAATAAATGCCCCGCCAATTGTCCCAACCATAGGACGGTATACGGTATGATAAAAACGACGCATTGGCTGATCATGCATTAATATTGAAACAAGTAAAAAACGTTTATCGATATATTGCATGGAGTTTTGCATTAATATAAAGGCAACTGGTAATGTGTATAAGACGTAACCGATCACCAAGCCGTTATACCCATAGATTGTAAAAAGAGGCTGCCCCACTAATTTTGTTAGAATTCCTTGATTCCCAAATGTATAAATCAATACAAAGCCATAGGTGATGGTTGGCAGTAGCATCGGCAAGGTAATTCCAATTTGAACTAGCTTTTTTGTATGGCGATGCATCGTAGTAAAATGAACAGCATACGCCAATAAAAAAGCTAAAATAGTTGTCACTATCGATGCTACAAAGGAAACTTTAAAGCTATTAATGAAAGCTTCACGAATTTCGATATTTTGTAAAGCCTCTATATAATTTTGAACAGTCACGACATTTCCTATTTTGAATGACTGCCAAAACATATAAAGCAATGGCACAATTAAAAAGAATAGAAAAAATAGTAGAATCGGCAGAAAAATTAATTTCATCATTTTATTCGTTTTAAGCATATGTTTCTCCAAACAATTGATAGATGTTATGTCGCTTAATATGAAGCTGCCTTAATATGAAGTCCTCTATAAATTGATTTTTTGGCGCTGTTACGATTTCATGAGGTGTGCCAAATTGAGCAACTGTACCTTCATTAATAATCATAACTTTATCTGATAAGGTGAGGGCTTCTTCTGGATCATGTGTCACAATAATAGTCGTCAAATCAAATTCACGGGCGATGGATTTAATGCGCTCCTTTATCGATTCCTTAATGACGCCATCCAGTGCACTTAATGGTTCATCTAATAATAGAATTTTAGGTTGCATCACGAGTGTTCTTGCAATGGAAACACGCTGTTTTTGCCCACCAGACAATTCATGAATTTTTTTATGCAAATGTGGAGCTAGCTCTAAAAAATCAATGTATTCTTGTATCTCCTCTTTGGACATTTGCAGGTTTTTATTTTTTAATCCATAAATGATATTGTCGTATGCGTTTAAATGAGGAAATAACGCAAAATCCTGAAATACGATATTAAATCCTCTTTCTTGCATCGATTGCTTTGATATATCTTGTCCATTGTAGATAAGCTGACCAGCCGTTGGATCCGCGAGTCCTAAAATGATATTCAGCAAAGTAGTTTTACCGCAACCACTTGGCCCTAGTAACGAAATGATCTCACCTGATTCGATGGTTACGTTGATATCTACTAAAACTTTCTTATTTTTATAGCTTTTTGAGATATTTTTTAGCTCTAACAATTTGGTCACCTCTCTCAGTTCTTAGCTTTAGTATAGAGACCATTTGTAAAGGAAAATGCTTTTTTGTGTAAATGTTGAGTAAATTCTGACCAACTGTTGACAAAGTTATGATTACTTTGAGTAAATATCTAGTAGAGGTGATGAAATGTATATGATAGAAAGGCAACATCAAATTTTGCAGTTTATACGTCAACATAAGGTAGTAAAATTAGTAACTCTCACGAAAGAGTTTAACGTTTCGATGGAAACGATCCGTCGTGATGTCCAACAGTTGATGCAAAACAAAAAAATTGAAAAGTTTTATGGAGGCGTTAAATATATTGAGCCAGTTGAGGGATTAATTGATCAACGACTTCACGAGCAGTTAGCAGAGAAAATTGCTATTGCCAAAGCATGTGCTTCGCTCGTTCAAGATGGGGAATGTATTTTCATTGATAGTGGAACAACTACCTATCAAATGACACCCTTTTTATTGGACAAGGAAAAACTAACAGTAGTAACAAACTCACTACCTGTGGCATTCGATCTAATTGGCTCTAATATCGAGGTTATACTGCTTGGCGGTAAAGTTCGTCATTCTGAAAAATCAGTGACGTCGAATGAATTCTTATTTCGCTTTGAACACCTTAATATCAACAAAGCATTTATTTGTGCTAGTGGCGTCTCAATTGAGAAAGGTATATCTGATTTTAGCTTGGATGAAGCGATTACCAGAAAGCAAATAATATCCATCTCTCAAACAGTCTATGTCGCTACAGATTCCTCAAAATTTAATAAAGATGTAGCAATTCAGGTTTGTCCAGTGAATGACATAGATGTCATTATCACAGATGACGCACTACCTAAAAAAACGATTCAACATTTTGCAGATAATGGCGTTCCAATAAAAGTGGTCAACACAGTCGAGGATTAAAAAGCGCTGATGTTAAGAACAGATAGAGTATATTTGGCAAGGCGAGGGTTGATTTCCGTTCCGCCAGCGACACTCCAATCAACTATACGGGAGAAATATCGAGCAGTAGTGAATAAATAGCCCTTTATTTCATATTTTAGGATATGCATTTATTTTTAACAGATTAATGACAACAACGTATACTAAAATGAGTAGTAAACAACTTTAAGTTAAGACTTATTGGAATGAAAGTCTTTTTCACCTTTCACACTAATGATTACTTTGTTTTTCAAAAAAATGAGCAACTAGTCGCGAAGTTGGCAACTAGTTGCTTCTTTATTTTAAATAATCGATAGCTTGCGCATTATTTTTGAGAGACCATCCTCATCTACATGGTCAGCAATATGATGAGCGACTGCCTTCACTCGCTCATGCCCATTCCCCATGGCAACACTTGTCCCTACAGCCTGCAGCATCTCAATGTCATTTATGCCATCTCCAAAAGCAAAGGCATCTTGTAAAGTGATGCCCATTTTTTCAAGCACCTTTTCAATACCAGCAGCCTTCGAACCTCCTTTAGGCAAAATATCACAAGAATAACGATGCCAACGTACAAATTGAACATTCGGAAATGTTTCATTATATAAAGGTTCATCTTTTTCTTCCATAAAAATAAGTGTTTGATATACATCGTTCTGCATATAATAAGATGAGTCTAATTCTGGATATGGATATTTAAGAGTGTCTAAGCTTTCAGCTACCATATGATGCTCGCCAACTGAGGCAATCATACGTTTATCATCTAAAAACACCACTGGTTCATTGCGGGCCTCACCAAAGGCAATGATATTAGCTAGCTCTTCCTTTGCAATCCCATTTGTATAGACAACCTCACCTTTATAGACAACATACTGTCCGTTGAAAGTAACATACGTATCGATCTCTAATTCTTCTAGTAGTGACTCAATCATAAATGGTGCTCGACCAGTAGCAATTGCCAATTCATAACCATTACGTCGTGCTGTCAAAAGCGCCTCTTTTGCAGATATAGGTAATTTTTTTTCACTGTTATAGAGAGTACCATCGACATCAAAAAATAAAATTTTTTTCATTCTATTAACCCTTTCCATAAATATTATCCTTTCAAGTTAAATGACTTTACATAGACAATAATTTTTATTATAATGATCCTAAGGAGTGATGTGCCATGCTGAAGAAACTCAAACGAAAATTGTTGAAGCAACTTCGTGGCGTACTCGGAAAAAAATCAATTGCCTAACATTTGCCCTTCATTATTTGAAGGGCTTTTCTTTATTTTAGAGGAACTGCGTGATAATATAAAGGAAATGCATTTATTTGGCTATACGCAACCACTGTCTCACTACTTTCTATACAATTTTATAACATAGTGCACATCTGAAGTATTGAGATACAAGTATTACAAACGTACATTTCTTCAATAAAAGAAATTCGTTGTTTTCTTGTAGCACGTGTGTGGTAGTAGTCAAAGGTGCAAGAAAATTGTACGCAATTAAAGGAGAGCAAACTATGATTTACAAAGTTTATTATCAAGAAAATGCAAATGAGATTCCAGTTCGCGAAAATACTAAAAGTCTATACCTTGAAGCTGCTTCAGAACGTGAAGTACGTGAAAAGCTAAAAGACCGTAACTACAACATCGAGTTCGTTCAACTGCTTGAAGGTAACTATTTAGAGTACGAACAAGCAAGCCCGAACTTCGTCTTGGAGGAAATTTAACAAACATGAAGTTTGTTAAAAATGACCAAGCAGCTGTTTTCGCGCTCGGCGGACTGGGCGAAATCGGCAAAAACACTTATGGCGTTCAATTTCAAGATGAAATCATTTTAATTGACGCCGGTATTAAATTTCCAGAAGACGACTTACTCGGCATTGACTATGTTATTCCTGATTACACGTACTTAGTGCGTAATGTCGACAAAATTAAAGGACTGTTTATTACCCATGGGCATGAGGATCATATCGGAGGTATTCCATACCTTTTACGACAAGTAAATATCCCTGTCTATGGCGGTAAGCTCGCACTTGGCTTATTACGTAATAAATTAGAAGAACATGGCTTGCTACGTACAACAAAACTAATCGAAATTAAAGAAGAGGATGTTATTAAATTTAGAAAAACATCTGTTAGCTTCTTTAGAACAACACACAGTATTCCTGATGCATATGGAATTGTTGTGAAAACACCACCTGGTAATATCGTTCACACAGGTGACTTTAAATTTGACTTTACACCAGTGGGCGAACCAGCCAACCTAACAAAGATGGCTGAAATTGGACGAGATGGCGTGCTTTGCCTTCTATCAGATAGTACAAACGCTGAGAAGCCTAATTTCACAATGTCAGAACGCACAGTTGGAAAAAGTATCGATGAAATTTTCCGCAAAGTGGATAGCCGTATTATTTTTGCTACATTTGCGTCAAATATTCACCGTTTACAGCAAGCCACTGACGCAGCCATAAAATATGGAAGAAAAATTGCTGTCTTTGGTCGCTCAATGGACAATGCTATTACAATTGGTCGTGAGCTTGGTTATATTACCGCTCCAAAGGATACATTTATTGATGCTCAAAGTATCAATCGACTACCTGCAAACGAAGTCATGATTTTATGTACAGGCTCTCAGGGTGAACCAATGGCCGCCTTATCACGAATTGCCAATGGTACGCATCGTCAGATTCAAATACAGCCTGGCGATACAGTTATCTTTTCTTCTTCACCAGTACCAGGTAATACTGTAAGTGTTAATAAAATCATTAACTTATTGTTCCGTGCAGGTGCAGAAGTCATTCATGGCGCATTAAACAATATCCATACATCTGGTCATGGATCTCAAGAAGAACAAAAACTGATGCTTCGTTTAATGAAACCCAAATTCTTTATGCCTATCCATGGAGAATACCGTATGTTAAAAATGCATACACATCTAGCAGAAGATTGTGATGTTGCATTAGACAATACATTTGTTATGGAAAATGGTGATGTACTAGCATTAAGTGCTAATGAAGCACATGTAGCTGGCCGTATTCCTTCAGGAGATGTTTACATTGATGGCAATGGTATTGGCGATATCGGTAATATCGTGTTGCGTGATCGCCGCATCCTTTCTGAAGAAGGTTTAGTGATTGTAGTTGTCAGCGTGGATATGGAAAAACAAAAAATTGTTTCTGGTCCTGACATCATCTCGCGTGGATTTGTCTATATGCGTGAATCAGGCACGATGATAAACGAGGCACAAAAAATGCTGAACCGTCATCTGAATGAAACAATCCAAAGTAAAACACCTCAATGGACAGAATTGAAAAATGAAATTACAGACGTTTTGGGACCTTATCTATTCGAAAAAACAAAACGTCGACCAATGATTTTACCGATTATTATGGAGGTTTAACCTCGTAGAAAGAAACTATGTAAATTTTACATAGTTTCTTTTTTATTTTTGAAACCTCCTTTTTATTTTTGCGTATATAGTAATAACAACATCAAAAAGGAGCGTTTTTATGCTAGATAAAATTCTTCATTCCTTATTCAATAGTAAATCCAAACGCCATTATTCTTCATCAAGTAGCCGTAGCAGATATTCAAAAAAACATAATTATTATGGTCACAAGCATTATAAGCGTAGCTCTCGTAAAAGCTCACGCAGTTTTTTCAGCTCTATGAGTTTCTTTAGTAGCTAATGTGGTGGAAACGACTATCCGAAAAAAGCTTTGATCAGGCTGTGGAACTTTACATTGCCGAGCATCCCGCATTCTCTTTTAAAAAATTTCTTGGCTATGGCTCATATGGTCGTACGTATTTAATTGAAGAACGCTCGTCAGAAAAGCTATTCGTTTTAAAATGCTTGCGTCCCAAACATCGTCACCACCAGAAAACCATTCATAAATTTCAACAAGAAATACACATACTCCAACACATATCACTACCCTACGTTCCGACCATCCATTCAACAGGAACGATTCAAGATAGCCCATTTTTTATCATGGACTATGTCAATGGGCATACATTTGAGCAGCTTATTTTTCAAGACGGTGCCAAGTTTACAATCGCTCAATCACTTGTTATTACAAAGCAACTATTAGAACAAATTGTACAGTTACACAATGATGGTATTGTACATCGCGATTTACGTATCCCTAATATACTGTTTGTACATCAACAATTGCATATTATTGACTTTGGTCTTGCTACCACTTATCAAAAGCAAATCGATATCTCTACGATCAAAAATCCTAAACGTGCAGAAAATCATATTAGTGATCTTTATTTTGTCGGTCATTTTTTGTTATTTTTACTATACTCAGACTACAAGCCAAGCAATAAAAAAGAAAAAGCCTGGCAGCAGGAATTGAAGTTACCAATCGAAGTCCAAGATTTTCTTGAACGATTATTATGGATTCAAGAACCTTTTGCTAGTGCGTTAGAAGCTTTGCAATCTATGCCACCATTAATAAATAGAAAACATTAAAAAATAGAATTGTTCACCTCCAAAAGTGAACAATTCTATCCTGCAGTTCAAATATTAAAGTATTTTGCAGTTACATATGCAATCCAATGATACGCTGGGTCTAGACGTAGATTTTCAATTAGCCCTTTAATGATCGCTCTACTGTAAGTAGGATTTTCTATTTCTTGCTTTAACAGCTCAAGGGATTCTTTTTCTATAGAATCCCCGGTAAGATCTATATTTTGCTTCAATAATTGTAGTAAAGCATCTTTTGATACATCTTGTTCACAAGGCTTTGCAATAAATGGCACAAGATCTGCTGTGATAAAAGGAATGGTTGTATGATGTGCGATAATATCTGTTTTTTCTGCTAAAGATTTAGCTAATTGCTCTAAATCAAGAGGCATATCTGAAAAAATAAAAAGCTCAGCATAACTCTTCATGAACCCTTTTATACAATACATCACATCATATTTCGTTTCTTGTAATTTATCCTGATAAAGTTGCTCAAGCATATAGAGAATTGATTTCGACATTTCTGCTTCATAGGCTGTTATTTTATGAAATAACTCTTTTTTCGTTAGAAAGACCTTTTCGTTAAAAAATACACGAGCGGATGCAGAATGATCTTTGAATGCTTGAAAGATGCTTTTATAAAATTCAACCAAAACGGTTTCTTTGTTATACGCTCCTCTGACTACTTGGTCAATATCTGTGATGAACTGCTGTAAATAGTAATCCACCATTGAAATAACAAGCTCATCTTTCGTTTTGAAGGATAAATAAAATGCACCTTTAGAAATACCACAGCGTTCCGTAATTTGTTGTACTGACGTAGCTTCAAAACCCTGTTCAGAAAACAGCTCTAACGCTTTCTCCATAATTAATTGCTTTTTTAACATATTTTTAACTCTCTCCTAATGCATTTCGTTGACAAATGACCGATTAGTCATTAGTATAAATAATTGAATTTAGATAGTCAATAAAGGGTAGGTGTGAAGGTGAAAGGTTTAGTTAATTTCGTATTAAAAAACAAATTGGCAGTGTGGTTATTAACAATTATCATCACTGTCTCTGGTATTTATTCGGGTACAAGAATGAAAATGGAATCGATACCCGATATTTCGATCCCATACTTAATTGTCATGGGTGTATATCCTGGCGCAACGCCTGAACAAGTCATGAATGATCTTTCCATCCCATTTGAAAAATCGATAGAAAGTTTAGAAGATGTCAAGGCAGTTTACTCAACATCCTCTTCCAACGTAGCACAAGTTCAAGTGGAATACGACTATGGAATTGATATGGATGAGAAAAAACGACAATTAGAGGCAGCTTTAGATAATATTAAACTACCTGAAGGTGCTCAAGAGCCTACTATTATGGCAATCAGCATGAACATGATGCCTGTAGTCGCATTATCTGTAAGTAGCTCTAAGGAAGATATTGTGGATTTAACTGCAACAGTTGAAGACGTTTTACTTCCTAAAATCGAAAAAATTGATGGTGTTGCTTCAGCTACCATCACAGGTCAGCATATTGAACAAGTATCATTTAAATATGATGAAGAAAAAATGGCAGCACTTGGTTTAACGGAAGATACTGTTAAACAGATGATTCAGGCAAGTGATATGTCACTGTCACTTGGTTTATATCAATTTACTGTTGGCGAGCAAGCCGTTTCAGTAGACGGTAAAGTACAATCCGTTGATGAACTGAAAGATTTATTAATCCCAGTTACACCTTCAGCTACAAATCCTTCACCTTTCGTTCGTCTAGGTGATATTGCAAAAATTGAAGTAGAAGGTAAAGTACAATCTGTTTCACGTACAAATGGTCAAGATGCCATTGCTATTCAAATCGTTAAAGGCCAAGATGCCAATACGGTAACAGTTGTCAATGCAGTAAAAGACCTCATGAAGGATGAGGAAAAACGATTAGATGGCTTAAACGTAGAGATCTCTCTTGACCAAGGTGCCCCAATCGAAGATTCCGTATTTACAATGATCGAAAAAGCAGTATTTGGTGGCGCAATTGCCGTATTAATCATTTTACTATTCTTACGTGATTTCAAATCAACTATTATCTCAATTATTTCTATCCCAGTTTCTGTCTTCATGGCATTACTGCTTTTAAACTGGATGGATATCACATTAAATATCATGACCCTCGGCGCGATTACTGTCGCAATTGGGCGTGTTATCGATGACTCCATTGTAGTTGTCGAAAATATTTACCGACGAATTCACTTAAAACAAGAAAAACTTACAGGTCGTGCCCTAATTCGTGAAGCAACGATTGAAATGTTTAAACCAATTCTTTCTTCAACATTAGTAACGGTAGCTGTATTCGCCCCACTTATTTTCGTAGGTGGTATGGTAGGCGAATTATTCATGCCATTTGCCCTTACAATGACATTTGCATTAGGTGCTTCGTTATTAGTTGCCATCACAATCGTACCTGCTTTATCTCACTTCTTATTCCGTAAAAAATTATACGGTGAGAAGACAGAAAGCCAACATAAAGAGGTTGGTAAACTTGCTACTTGGTACAAAGGTGTCTTAGAAAAAGTATTAAATCACAAAATTATTACATCTGTCATTGCAATTCTTTTACTTGTTGGTTCTCTTGCATTAACACCACTTATTGGTTTTAGTTTCATGGGCTCACAAGAAGAAAAAGTTATGTACTTAACGTATACGCCTGCAACGGGAGAGCTTGCTGACGAAACAGCAGCGAATGTTGAAAAAGTAGAAAAAGAATTAATGAAACGTAAAGATGTTAATATTTTACAAGTTTCCATTACAGATGCGAAGAATGTAGATCCTTCAGCAATGATGATGGGTGGAGGTGCTGGTGGTGCCTTAATGTACCTTATCTTTGATCCGGATATGGAAGACTTCCCTAAAGCTCGTGAAGAGGTTGAGGACTATGTATTTAACATCGGTCAGTCAGGAGAATGGAAGTCTCAAAACTTCACTTCTATGTCTATGTCATCAAACGAAGTCAGCTATACACTTTATAGTGATGACTTAGATAAACTTCGAGATTCTGTAAAACAAGTAGAGGGTGCTCTAAAAGAAGTGGATGGCTTAGAAGATATTAAATCTGATAATGAAGATCCATATGTAGGACATGTGTTAAAAGTTGAACAAAAAAATGTCCTTCAATATGGGTTAACAACAGCTCAAATCGTGATGGCATTAAATTCGAATACATCACAAGAAGTGTTAACGACCGTGAAAAACGATGGTAAAGATATTGATGTAATTGTTCAACGTGATGCTAAAGCAGCTGCGACTTCACTTGATGATGTCTTAGCTACTGAAATTAAAACAGCATTAGGCACAACAATGACAATCGGAGAATTAGTAGATGTTGAGGAAGGTACGACACTTAACTCATTATCTCGTTCAAAAGGTGAATATTTCGCAACAGTATCTGGTACGATTATCGGTGACGATATTTCAAAAGCCACTACTGCTGCTGATAAGAAAATTGATAAATTAGATTTACAAAAAGGTGTAACGCTTGGCGTTGCTGGTGTTGCTGCAGATATGCAAGAAACATTCACGAAGCTTGGTATTGCGATGTTAGCGGCCATTGCCATTGTTTACTTCATTCTAGTGGTAACATTCGGAGAAGGTTTAGCTCCGTTCGCTATTCTTTTCTCACTACCATTTGCTGTAATTGGTGCATTCATTGGTTTATTCGTTACAGGTCAAACCATTTCTGTATCTGTTATGATGGGTCTATTGATGTTAATTGGTATCGTCGTAACCAATGCCATCGTATTAGTTGACCGTATCATTCATATGGAACATGATGGTCTTGCCATGCGTGAGGCGATCCTCGAAGCAGGAGCAACACGTTTACGTCCTATCCTAATGACAGCCATCGCAACAATCGGTGCTATGATTCCAATGGCACTTGGAACTGGTGGTAGTGGATTAATTTCTAAAGACTTAGCCATCACTGTAATTGGCGGTTTGTTATCTTCTACCCTATTAACACTAGTTGTTGTACCAATTGTTTATGAAATGCTATCTAAAATGTTAAAGAAAAACCGTAAAGATACTGAAGAAAATTAATAAAAAACAGCCACTCATGCAGTCATTGCATGAGTAGCTGTTTTTTTATTGATCTTCTTTCACTACAAAAACTTCCTTGCTTTCCACACCTGTAGCAGATACAGCCGTAATGCCGTATGTATAGCTATGCTTAGCAAGAGCTGACTTGTCCACAAATTTAGTGAGGCCATCCATATTATAAACAACATCCACTATATTTCGAGGGTCATCATAAGAGCCTTCTTTGTTTCCTGTAAAACGATAAATGACATACTTGCGTGGTTGTGTTTCATTTTCGTCTATAATCTCAATCTTGCGTCCTGCCGCTTCCTTTGTCACTTGCACAAAAGTCGGCACGTTCGGCACTATGTCATCATCCCAAGTTGTTTCTGGTGTCAGTGCTGTGTAATTGTATAGTTGTTGGCTAACAATCGTTGCATAGCCTAGTTTATTGTTTTGAAAACTTCTTAAGGAGAAATGCATTTGCCCCTCAGCCGCAACCTTTTCCGAACGATTCGCTAGTATTTGATTTGGTAATTCCATTTTATTTTTCCATGCTGCATCACTGTCATTGCCCACCTTGTAATCAGCAAGCCCAATGTATAGATGCACAGGGTGCGTTGTTGCGTATGTTTGCACTTCATGGCTCCACCAATCCAGCAGCGTCCCATATTTCGCAACAGATAATGTTCTTGACCAATAAATTTGTGGTGTAATGTAATCAATTGTGCCATTTTGAATCCATGTTCTAACGTCTGCATATAAATCATCGTAATTATTGACACCAGCCCGTGTATCGCTTCCTGTTTTATCAAGCGATTTATTGCGCCATACACCAAATGGTGAAATACCGAATTGAACATATGGCTTTGTGTCTTTAATGGCCGTATAAAGATTTTCTACAAGCTGATTGACATTATCTCGTCGCCAATCCTCCACCTTTTTAAAGGAAGCACCATATTTTTTAAAAGCTGCTTGATCTGGAAAAACTTCATTAGCAATTTTGTATGGATAAAAATAATCATCCATATGAACTGCATCAATATCATAATTGGCAACTAACTCTCTTACTACTTCAACTAAATAGTCTTGTACTTCGGGTAAACCGGGATTTAAATAATATTGCTTGCCATATTTGATAACCCAGTTTGGATGTGTTCTAGCGACATTGTCGGCAGCAAGGTCTGTCAATTTTTGTCCAGACATTGTTACACGATAAGGATTCATCCATGCATGCAGCTCCATACCCCGTTTATGCGTTTCGTCTATCATTATCGCAAGAGGATCGTAACCAGGATTTGTGCCTTGTTTTTTACCTGTTATGTAAGATGACCATGGCGCTAAATCAGACGCATACATTGCATCATTTGTTGGTCTTACTTGATAAATAACAGTATTGAATTTATTGGCTTTTAGTTGATCCAATGTTTGGCGTGTCCAAGCCGTGTACTGCTCCTTTGTCATACCTGCTTTCATATCAAGATTGAGAACGGTTGAAATCCAGACAGCCCGCATTTCCCTTTTCGGCTGTGTCGTGCTCGCCTTCGCTGTATTTACAGGGATTGTCGATAGGCATAATACAAAAATCATCGCGACTAAAGTTAAAAGTTTCCATTTACTATTATTCTTTCTCATATTTCCTCCATTTGCTATTTTTCTATTTTAGTATATGATAAGTGCTCGCTATATGCACGTCTTCGTAGCAAGTTCACCTGATGAAATAAAGCAAATCATACATTTCACTTTTATGCCAAGTTTAATAGATTCATTTTATAATTTCCATATTTTTAAATTTGACCTAGTTTTTGTTTAATTCATTCTTTACGCATAGAAGGACTTTATGCTACAATCAACACAACTTATATAGAACGGAGGGTATTCCAATGACAGCTTCAATTAGACTACGATTTCACATTACTAATTAAATATGTGTACACTTTGCCTGCTGTGCAAGGGAAATGGAATTAGGTCTAGTCTGTTTTAGGAATACTGGAAAAGAGGGGACTTCTACTCCCCTCTTTTTTTGTTGTCTTTTAACTTTCCACACAGGCACTACTGTTAGAAAGGGATGACGAATTTGGAACATTGGAAACGTAATACGATACTTTTTTTAAGTAGTCAAACGATTTCACTTTTTGGCTCTGCACTAGTGCAATATGCCATTACATGGTATATTACGCTTACAACGCAATCAGGCAGCATGATGACCATTGCGATTATTTGCGGCTTTCTACCAACCTTCTTCTTAGCACCTATTGCTGGTGTCTGGGCAGATCGCTATAATCGCAAATGGCTTATTATTTTGGCAGACGGCATGATTGCCTTATCCACGCTAATTTTAGCGATTTTATTTTTAATCGGCTATGATGAGCTTTGGCTACTATTTGTTATCTCAGCCGTACGTGCAGTTGGCGCGGGTATTCAAACACCAGCTGTGGGCGCTATTTTACCGCAATTTGTGCCTGAAGAGCGCTTAATGAAGGTCAATGGCGTAAATAGTAGCATTCAAGCTTTTATTATGATTCTTGCACCTATGGCAAGTGGTGCATTATTAACAATGGCTTCCATTGAATCCATTTTCTTTATTGATGTGACAACAGCGGCTATTGCCATCGCTATCTTCTTATTATTTCTGCATATTCCTGCACATGCAAAAGCAACGCAGCCACAAACAACAGGCTATTTTAGTGATATGAAACAAGGCTTCATCTACATTAAAGAGCATGCTTTCTTAAAACAATTGTTCTTGTTCTTTGCCTTTTTCATGCTGCTTGCTGCACCTGCTGCCTTTTTAACACCTTTACAAGTTACACGTAGCTTTGGTAATGATGTATGGCGTTTAACTGCCATCGAAATGGCCTTTGCCATTGGTATGTTAATCGGTGGGATCGCAATCGCAACATGGGGTGGCTTTAAAAATAAAGTGCATACGATGACATTATCTGCTTTATTATTTGGTCTTTGTACAATGGCTCTCGGAATCATCCCTGTTTTTTGGCTGTATCTTGTGATCATGGCCATTACTGGTATAGCCATGCCAATCTTTAATACACCCGCTACGGTGTTATTACAAGAAAAAGTTGAAAGTGATTATATGGGAAGAGTATTTGGCATTCTTAGTATGATATCTACCTCTATGATGCCGTTAGGAATGCTAATTTTCGGTCCAATAGCTGATATTATTGCTATTGAGTGGCTACTCATCGGTACAGGATTATTACTCTTCATCCAAGGATTTTTCCTTCTGGGCAGTAAAGTCTTATTAAAAGCTGGCAAACCTACTCTCAAGCATATGGATGTTGACACGCTAGAAAAAAAGTGAAGATTTCGTTTTGAGATAATTGTTGATGATAAAAAAAAAATTAAAACTTAGCTTATAAACAATCTTAAATGTATACAGATTTTCTCGACGCTAAAAAAGCTCTACTAAAAAACAAAACAGTCAATTGAAAGGTAGAAATGGATTTCCGTTGCAGGCTACTTGCTTTCCTGTGGGCGAGCGCCGAGCCGCTTCCTCTGCTACCGCTCCGTGCAGGGGCTCGCCTGTCTCGCTATCCCACGGGAGTCAAGTAGCCTTCCACTCCAACCCAAAAAACGTAATCTTTTTAGCAAAGGTTTTCACATAAAATTAAGGTGTTCACTACTCTTTAGGAAGAGGTGTTGTCACGCGTCACTTTTCCACATTGAAAATAAGAGCCTATCCTCTCTCTAAGAATACAAATAATGGGCTATTTAATTGCTAAGCTACTATGAAAATTTGCAGCATGGTTGATTGGAGTGGAGCCAGCGTCACTCCTAGAGGATTTAGCGACCCTGGAGCGAACGTAAGTGAGTGAAGCGGCTCATCGGACGCCCTCTGGAAAGGACGCTGGCGGAACGGAAATCAACCCCTCACCTTGCCAAGTTGCTTTTTCTGCCGTTGACATCCTCTTTTTTCAACAACATGAAAAACTGCATATTATAATTTGCAGTTTTTATGCCTTTAAATGAATTTAAAGATATGTATTAGGAAATAGGGCTTCTAGAATTCCTCCGTACATTTTTCACCATAACTTCATACGCTTTCAATAAAACTAAAATACGAGCTTTCAATCTAATTGAACTAAAATCTATTATCATTAAATATAATAACGATGAATAGGACGTCCTACGTTTCCATATTGTATATCTACTTTTAATAGATTCTGCTTTTCTAAAAAGTCTAGATAGCGTCTAGCTGTAACACGTGCTGTCCCTATATAAGTTGATACCTCCTCCGCTGATACTGCCTCGCCACTTGTCTTTATATATGCAAGTACTTTATCTAAGGTAGCTCGATTAAACCCTTTTGGGAGCTCTTCTATAAGAATGGCATCCATTCCTGTTGTTGATACTACAACTTGCTCGGGAAGACGTTGTTGCATTAAATGATCGACATCATGTTGAGTTAAATCTTGCATACCGCTTATTTTCTTTCTATAGCTTTGGTAATTTTTTAAAGTCTGCTCAATCCGCTCAAACGTAAAAGGTTTCATAATATAATCATAAACACCTAAGTGTAAAATTCGCTGCACAGTGGGCATATCATTCGCAGCTGTTACCGCAATCACATCAACATGAAGATGCTCCTCTCGGATTTTCCCTAACGTAATAATGCCATCTTGCTCTGGCATAAAAATGTCCATAAAAACAAGCTCTGGATTTAATTGTTTAATTTTTTGAATCCCCTCTATACCATTGCTAGCATAGCCGACTAATGAAAATCCTTTGATTTGCTCAATAAATTGCCTGTTCACTTCTCGTACCATTGGATCATCTTCAATTAATAAGACATTTATTACATCCATCTATACTTCTCCTAACTCAAATAAAATTAAGAAACTTGTTCCTTTCATAAATTCACTCACAACTTCAATATCTCCATTGCCCTTTCTTACAATTTCATATACTAAATGCAAACCAATGCCCCGATTTTCACTAGCCTTTGACGAAAATCCATTTTCAAACATACGATCCTGCACCTCTTTGGACATGCCAATCCCATTATCGGAAACCGCTATCGCTAAGACTCCATCATGCTCGTCTACAGAGATGGCTACATATTTATCTTCCTTAGAAAGGACATTTAAAGCCTCAAAAGCATTTTCAATTAAATTGCCGAATAATACAACAAAATCATGATGATCTAATAGAGGTGGAAAGCGTTTAAAATGACTTTTTCGATCAATTTCAACCTCGATCCCCAGCTCTTTGCCATAGCTTACTTTACTTAATAACAAACCTGAAATATTTTCATTATGAAAGCGTTCATTTAAAAACTTCGTCAATGAGGCTTCATTTTCAGTAGTCACTGTAACATATTCAAGTGCTTGCTTTGTATGTCCCAATTGCAGTAGTCCTGCAATCGTATGAATCTTATTTTTATGCTCATGGGTTTGCACACGTAATGCTTGAACAAAAGCCTTTACACCCGTTACTTCCTCCGCAAGCTTTTTCACAGCTGTTAAATCTTTAAACATAGCAACTGCTCCGACTAGCTCTCCATTCACAATAATGGGTACACGATTACTTAAAATACTATGATGATTAATGTAAAGCTCTTGATCATAAACAGGTGTTGCTGTTTCAACAATTTCAGGCAGACGGGTGTCAGGCAAAACATCATAAATCTTTTGTCCAATACAGTCCTCTATTTTCCTAGAAACCCCTAAAATATCGGCCGCTTTTTCATTAAAAATGGTGATATTCATTTCCTTATCAACGGCTATTATTCCCTCATGCATGGCATTAAAGGTTTCTGTTCTTTCCACATACATTTTTGCAATTTCATGAGGTTCAAGCCCAAACATTTGTTTTTTTATATGTCGTCCGAGTGTATATGCACCGAAAATACTGAAAATCAGCGATATAACAATCGTTATCATAATTTCACGCTCATAACTTTGTAACATTTCCAGAAAATCTGGTAATGAATAGCCAACTACTACAATGCCCACTTGTTCCCTTTTATCATTTATAATTGGCACGAAAGCGCGTATCATAACACCGGATTCTCCACGTGCCTTCGATACATAATAATGTTCACTAAACGCTGCGTTTAAATCCTGCGACTCACTGCGCTGTCCTAATTCCTTACTTACTGGGTGTGATAGTTTAATACGTTCCATATTCATCACAACAATATACTCGGCCTTATGAATCACTCTAATGCCATCTACAATTTTATTAATATTTTTTGCAGCTTCTTTTATGTTGTCATTTTCCAAATGTACACTAAGCTCTGGTACATTTGATACAGTTCTTGCCACAAGCATTGCCCGCTGACCAAAGTCTTTTTCCTGTTCAGATAATAGGTTACCCAGTAAAAAAATACCACCTAGTAAAAAGGAGAGTGCAATGATTAAAAATGTCACTAACAGTATTTTGCCGTTCACAGGCATTTTCATCATTAAAAATTCCTTCCTTTCAAATTTGCATTCTCAAAATCAGTGGCATACATATCGATTATATGTTTTTAAGATTATCTGCAAAAAAATCTTTTGACAACACCTTTAGTCTATATAAGTAGCAGAAAATATTGAATTTAATGAACAATATTACAAATTGACAATTTAAAAAGAACTTTTTTATCACTCTATATTTTTGTATTATAACAATAATTAATTAACTATAGCGTACCATAACAGAGATAGTTATTGATATTACTATATTTATATGTAAGGATACGCAAATGTACTTAATGAACGTTATGTTTCTTATTTTCTAAATCTCTTTTTTCAAGAAGTATTCGCTATGATGATTCTATTGAAAGCGATATCAAAGAGAAAATTTAGAAAAGAGGTAGCAAAAAATGAAATTACTGAAAAATTTGACTGTTCAGGTTATAGTGGCTATCATCCTTGGGATAATTGTCGGAGCCATTTTCCCTGAGTTCGGTGCCAGTTTAAAAATCTTAGCAGACCTATTCATTAAATTAATTAAAATGTTAATTGCCCCAATTATTTTCCTAACAGTAGTTATTGGAATTGGCAGTATGGGAGATATGAAAAAGGTCGGGAAAATCGGAGGGAAGGCATTACTTTACTTCGAAATCGTTTCCACAATTGCCTTAGCAATCGGAATTGCTGTTGCTTTAATCGTAAGTCCTGGTACAGGCTTGGATACTTCAGGTGCATCTGATGCTGATATTTCGAAATACACAACTGCTGCGGCTGAATCTGAGCAGGGCTTGGGTGCATTCATTTCTAGTATTATTCCAGAAAATGTAGTTGGTGCATTGGCAACTGGGCAACTATTACCAGTTCTATTCTCAGCTGTTTTATTTGGCTTAGCAGCCGCTTCAATCGGTGCACCCGCAAAACCAGTCATCACATTCTTTGAGCAAGTAGCAGAGATATTCTTCAAGATCGTAAGTATGGTGATGAAAATATCACCAATCGGGGCTTTTGGTGCAATGGCCTATACAATTGGGAATTTTGGTTTAAAATCTTTAGGTAATCTAGGTCTATTAATGGCTGCCGTATATATTACAATGTTTTTATTTGTTGTCTTTATTTTAGGTACCATTGCAAAGTTCTTTGGATTCAACATCTTTAAATTTATCGCTTACATCAAAGATGAAATTTTCTTAGTCATTGGGACATCCTCTTCTGAATCAGCTCTACCATCTATGATGCGAAAGCTTGAAAATTATGGTTGCTCGAAGCAGGTTGTAGGTTTAGTTGTTCCTACTGGGTACTCCTTTAATCTAGATGGGACTTCCATCTACCTATCAATGGCTGCCTTGTTTATTGCACAAGCATATGGAATGGAACTAACTTGGATTCAAATCATTACACTACTCGGAATTTTAATGATTACTTCTAAAGGTGCAGCAGGCGTAACAGGCTCAGGTTTTATCACATTAGCAGCAACTTTGGCTGCCTTCCCAATGATACCAGTGGAAGGAATAGCACTTTTAATCGGTGTTGATCGCTTTATGTCTGAGGCTCGTGCTGTAACAAATTTAATTGGTAATGGTGTAGCTTGTGTTGTAGTGTCAAAATCTGAAAAAGAGTTTGATGTAACGATGGAAGAACGTGCACTTCAAGGAAAGACCACTATTTCTTCCTAAGAAAAATGGTTGTGATGATAGCCATCGCCGTTTCCACTATCACTCAAAATGTTTACACTCTAGTAAAAAAGTGAAAGTTAATAGTAAGAGGTGATAGTGTATGGCTAATAAAAAACAGGCGAAAACACGTAATACGAACAACCCTGATGTATTGGATACAGATAAAGAAAGCATTTTTGATAAACATGAGGACATGAAAACAGTTGATCCAATACCTGTCGAAGAATTGAATGAAAAAGTGAAAGATGAACAACATAAATCCAAAACAAAGGATTCTTCCGCAACAGATAAGCGCTATCGATCATGTAAAAGTTGAATTTTAAATTATCGTGCTTCAAAATGAATAAACATAAAAAGTCGACCTAATCCATTATTATAATAGGTCGGCTTTTTATATACTATTTGTTAAAGGAGGTAAATCATGAGTAATATACCAATTATGAAAACGGAGAGGTTACTATTAAGACCTATTACACCTCAGGATTTAGAAGCAATGTATGACTACTCTTCCCGTGAAAATGTCGTGCGTTATGTGACATGGCAAGCACATACAAGCTTAGAGGATACAAAAGCTTTTATGGCATTAATTTTTGATGGTTATCAGCAAGGCAATCTGATGTTATGGGGTATTGAATATGCAGGAACAATTATTGGAACAATCGATTTTGTTACGATGAATGACACCCATAAATACGCGGAAATCGGTTATGTGCTTTCTGAGGATTATTGGAACAAAGGCTTCACAACAGAAGCAACGAAAAAACTCATTGACTTCGGTTTTAATGAATTAGATTTAGTACGTATCCAAGCACGATGCTTTGAAGAAAACATTGGCTCCCAAAAGGTTATGGAGAAATCAGGTATGCAGTTTGAAGGGTTATTACGCAAAAGTATGTTTGTTAAGGGTCAATACCAAAATGTGAAAATGTACGCTATAACTGATGATGATTATAGGAAACTCTAGCAAATAAAGCCTTGCTCCGTATGCAAGGCTTTGTCATGACAACCATTTTTCTACACAATATATCTTTTTAGCTGTTGCATCTAGCTTTACTTGTTTCCCTATCGCTATTGGATGCATAGGGTGTGTATGACAAATATCCACCTCTGCTAATATAGGAATTTCTATTCCATCCAACTGTTCAAGTAGAATATCGTAGGGTTGTCGCCCCGTTCCTAAATCATCATAGCATTCATGTTTCCCCAAAATAATCCCACTAACTTTGTTAAAGACACCATGCAATTTCAGCATAGCAAAATTCTTTTCAACAATAGCAGCATTTTTTAAGCAGTCCTCCACTAATAAAATGTCACCTTCCAAAACTTCAGGGAAATAAGGCGTACCAATAAAACCATACATGGCATTAGCATTCCCACCAATTAACCTCCCTTCAGCAACCCCTTGCTGAATCGCTAACCATTCATTCTTTTTGAGCTGCTTATCGACTGTCTTCTCTAGCCAATTAACAGGTTCATCTGACCAATAAGGAGGCATTGGAATTTCATATGGTAATGCTTGCGGCTTCAAGAAATAATGCTCAAAAAATTTGAAGGTATCATTTACTAAAGGTTCAAACTCGCCAAAGGAAGGTACGAGGGCTGGACCATAAAAAGTTGATATACCCGTCTTTGCATAAAGTGCCAGTAGAATGACCGTTGCATCCGAATAACCTACTACAATTTTTGGGTGTTGACGAAAAGCCTCATAATCAATATAAGGTAGCATGCTATTGGCATTGGTGCCCCCGATGGTAGACATAATCATATCCACATTCGGATTGCGTAGTAACGCATTCAATTCTTCTGCTCTTTCCTTTGGAGAACCTGAACGATAATAATCTGATTTGCCAGTAAGAGAACCTGTCACGATTTGAAAATTTTCCTCCTCCAGAAACGTTTTAGCACGTTCATAACGTTCCAAAGCCGTCACCGTTGCTGGTGAGGATGGTGAATAGATGCCGATGTTTATTTTTGAAGTCATACGCTAGTTCCTCTCCCAATCAATAGTTTTGACATATAATATTCATTGATATATTGTCCATCTACATACAGCGAATCCCTCTTCGTTCCCTCAATATCAAAGCCCATTTTCTTATACAAAGCAACACCCGACTCATTATTTTCCATAACGGTTAGTTCTAGACGATGTACATCATTATCCATTGCCCAATTTTCTACATGATGAAATAAAGCCGTTCCAATCTTTCTTCCTCTATAGTCACTATGTATGCCTATGACAAGATAAGCACGGTGAGCAATTCTTGTCGGCTCATTGCCCTGTACAATTAAGTACGCCACAACCTGCTCATCTATTTCAGCTACGAACAAAGCTGAGTGTTGACTATGATGTAGCTTGTCTATATACTCCCCAAATGGCTTAGGTGTTAAATTGCGCTCACCTGGTCCAAATAACATAAAATTCGATGCCTCTGCATTTGTCATAACAGCTATAATTTGTTCACTGTCATGTCGGGTTGCTTCTCGTATAATCATGTTGAGCACACTCTCCTTCTAAAATTTCGTCACCTGAATCCACATTTCTTTTGTATTCATTTGGATATTCCCACCGATAGGGAATGTAAAAATCGGCTGTGTATGACCAAAATCCACATCATATAATACAGGGATAGTTTTTAATAGTGGATGCTTGTCTAAAATAAAATGTAATTGTTCTTCTGTCATAGCGGAAGCTCGTTGAAATCGACCTATTGCCAATCCTTTAATTGGAGTCGTTGCTTGCAATAATGACGTGAGATCACGTGCAAAAATAGCAGGATTCACAAGCTCATCATCCTCTAAAAATAAAATACAATTCGATAAATCAGGCATGTAAGCTGTTCCTTGTAATAAATTTAATGTGCATAAATTACCACCATAAAGCTGCGCACTCACTTCCCCTTCCGAATAGACCTTCCAGCCGGCTGCTTCAAAATGACGATTTTCCTGATCTATATACCATGCATCATCACTCCAAACGCTAGATGCTACTAGGGGAAATGGATTCTTCTCCATTAAACATTTTTGAAAATAGGACAGCTGATATTGTTGTGCTTGCGCCATACGAAAGCTAGAAAAGTGTGGCCCTGAATAAGTGATAAAATTGCATTTTTTAGTAATAGCTATAGCTAAGGCCGTGATATCACTAAACCCACAAAGTATCTTCGGATTTTCAGCAATCATTTGATAATCTAAATAAGGTAAAACCTCATTACAGTTGTATCCACCAAGCACCGTCAGTATTGCTTTCACCTGTGGATCTCGAAAAGCTTCATGTATATCCGTAACACGATGCATGATGGATGAAGATTGCTGCAAATCACACTCAAAAATGTGGTGACCAAACGATATGCGAAACCCTAATCTCTCCAGTATGGTCTTCGTTTGTTCAACCATCTCTACTTTTAAAACTTGGGCACTTCTACTTGGAGCAATGACACGTATCTCATCACCCAATGTTAATTTTGCTGGTATTCTCATATTTTCTATGTCCCTTCTAATAGGTTTGAATTTTAGCTACTAATTTTTCATTCCTAAAATGGAGCGACTCTGCATCAATGAGTGTATATGCTGGTAATGTGGGATGATTTCCTGACCAGCGATCAAATGCCCACTTTCTCTCTTGATTATCATAATGAGGACAATAAGTACCTGCTAATATTCCCAAGCCCTTCCATTCCTCAAAATCATTATTTGTGTTTTCACTATAGCATTTATCAAACCAACATATGGCCCCAGCACTGATACCAGCTAATATAACCCCTTTTTGATAAGCTTCCTTTAACAATTCATCAAAACCATATTCTCGCCACTTTTCAAGAAGATAACCTGTATTTCCCCCACCCACATAGATAATATGCTGCGCTAGTACTTTTTCTCGGATATTTTTATCAAGCATATCCTTTTGCAGAATATGTGTTGCTTCACAATGATGGAATGCTGCATAAAACTTCTCGATATACCCTTGTGCATCCTTACTTGCGGTGGGAATAAAACAAATTTTAACTCGTTCATTTACTTGAACTTGACGTAAAATGTATTCGTCGATAATTGACGGGTTTTGCTGAGAAAATCCTCCGCCTGATAGGGCAAAGATTTGTCTTGTCCGTTCATTATTTTTTCTTAATTCATATACAGCTTGTTCATGTCCAAATCTTTCTAACGTCTGAACTTTCTTCATCCCTAATTTTTCAAGTAAGCAACAAGATGCTTTGTTAGCCGTTTGTGTTTCTGCCACAATAGATGCTATATTCAGATAATTCAACCCCTCCTCAATTACCTGTGTAAGCACTTCAAAAGCTAACCCCCTCCCCCAAAACTGAGGTAAAAATTGATAGGAAAGCTCATATAGATCCTTATCATGGTATTCATCGATCGAGACAAGACCTATAAATTCACCTGTCGTCTTTAAAGTGATATATAAATATGTATTAGGGAATGGTGCTTCTAGCATGCCTTTAAAAGATGCTTCTATATAGTTGTTTGATGGAACACCCCCGAGAAAAGTTCGAACTTGTTTATTAGAGTAGAGTATATGTATATCTGTGAAATGCTCTGGTTGTATTCGTTCGATTACACAGTTAGTTGACATGATTTTCATTACATCTAGCCCCCTTCTTTATGTCAAAGTTTAATCTAACTCTCTGAATGAAATCAAATATTTTTTCCAATTTTTCTTAATAATAGAATAAAAAAGTAGTGACCAGCATGAATTGCTGAATCACTACCTATATTATTGTCCGTATTGTTCAAGTAAACGTTGCGTATTGATTGATTGTTCAAGTGCCTTTTTCTCTTTTGTCCAATAGATCAAATATTGTGCATCACCTATAGGAAAAACCATTTGCTGCAACTCTTCATCGAGTTCAGAACTAATGGCCACTTTTAAAATTTCCACCTCATAAATAGGCTTATCCTTCATTTTATAAACAATATGATAAGCTGGCTTTTCTTCAAAAATAGTCCTTTCCTTTTTGGAAAGCTTCCTTACATGACTTAATGGATATTTCTCAATAAAATCTTGTGCTTCATCGCCTGTAGCACGAAATAGTGATTGGTCTCCTTGGAATAATTCAATGTCGTCAATTTCTGTGGCATGATCTAGTACAAGAGAGATTGCCTCATCTTCACTTTTTTCTCTGTTTTGCATGATAAATCCACCAATTAATAATATACCAGCAAATATAACAAGTCTCCATCTGCGTTTTGTCATTTGCTCTTACCCATTCAATGCCTTTTTAACAAAACGATTTATATCCACATCAGCGCCTATAACAAGCATAATATCTCCTAGTAAAATCTTGTCACTTGCCTGTGGAGATACAATAATGTCAGCTCCACGCTTGATTCCTACAATGTTGATGCCATATTTAGCGCGAATATCCAAATCCATAATGGAGTATCCTGCAATCGCATCATTGGCCTTTAATTCCATAATGGAGTGTTCATCTGATAGCTCTAAATAATCTAGTACAGTATTCGATAACATATTATTGGCAATACGAATCCCCATATCTCGCTCAGGATGGACGACAAAATCTGCGCCAATTTTACGTAAAACCTTTTCATGGTAATCGTTTTGAGCCTTTACCGTAATTTGCTCAACACCAATTTCCTTTAAAATGATGGTTGTTAATATACTTGCTTGAATATCTTCCCCAATTGCTACAATTACGTGCTCAAAATTACGAATACCTAATGAATTCAGTACCGATTCATCGGTTGAATCTGCAATAACCGCTTGTGTAGCAATGGAAGCAAACTCATCTACACGCTCTGAAGAATGGTCAATCGCCATTACTTGTGCGCCCTGACTCATTAATTCACGAACAATACTTCCTCCAAAACGTCCAAGCCCTATGACTGCAAACTCTTTTTTCATCATAAAAATCCCTCCGAAAACTACTATACCACCATTGTAGCGTATTCTCTGCGATATGTATTGTCAAAACAAGAGCCTATTCGTCAATGTTGGACAACAAAAAAGACGAGGACCTAGATCCCCGTCTTCAACATATCGTTATTATTCAGCGTTACGCATCTCATCTAGCACGCGGTTTACACGTTTTTCTAGCATTTTCATACCACTACCACCAGCTTGCATATGACGCAGCTGACCATCTTTATCGAACACAAAATACGCTGGTACATATTGGTTTTCAAAAGCATCTGTTAGTTTCATTTCACTGTCTACAAAGATTGGTTGCACAATATCATGCTCTGCTGCTACTGCTTTAATTGTATCTAAATCAGTATCGGCCTCAGAACGTGGCATATGTACTGCTACAACGTTTAATTCATCTTTATATTGATCGCGGAAATTGTTTACGTCTGGCATTGCTTCTTTACATAAATGGCAGCTTACTGACCAGAAGTGAATTAAAGTTGGTTTTTTGCCTACTAATTCCGCTTTTGATACTTCACCATTTAACCAAGTCGTTGCGCCTACTAATTCAGGCATTTGTTCACGAAGTTTCATAAAAATCCTCCTCTAATAGATAATAGATAGTTTGTCTTCAGATATTTAGCTAACGGTCTAAAAAATCTTTCCAAAAAGAAAAATTCAGTTAAAAGTCCCCACAAACTTGTCGTGGGGACTGTTAATTTGTTGCATAATGACTGGACTCTATTTAAATTATAGAGTTGCTTGGCCTGGACGCCAGTTAGCTGGGCAAAGACCACCCGTTTGTAGTGCTTGAAGTACACGTAGTGTTTCATCAACATCACGGCCGATGTTGTTATCAAATACTGTTTGGTATTTTAATTCGCCTTCTGGGTTGATGATGAATAAACCACGTAATGCGATACCTTCTTCTTCAATTAAAACACCATATTCTTTAGATACTTGATGGTTAGTATCAGCAGCTAATGGGTATTTTAATTCACCAAGACCATTTTGCGTGCGGTCTGTATTAATCCATGCTAAATGTGTATGGATCGTGTCAGTAGAAACACCGATTACTTCTGCATCTAAGTCTTCGAACTCGTCATAACGATCGCTCATTGCAGTGATTTCAGTTGGACATACGAATGTAAAGTCCATTGGATAGAAGAAAAGAACTGTCCATTTATCTTGTGCTTTAATATCTTCTAATGATACTTTACCAAATGATTTGTCTGAAAGTACTGCTTCCATTGTAAAGTCAGGTGCTTGTTTACCTACCATGCGTTCTGCCATAATAAATCCCTCCGAATAAATATGTAGTTTATATATTCCATTCGCACTAGCGAACTCGTCTTCTACGATAGCAGAGTAACCGTAGTTTTTCAAACAAGTAAACTCCGCCCGTTTGGATGATTGAAATCGATTGACAAAAATTCGTCAAATCCATCAATGGAATTATCGCTACTGTCTTTCTATCAGCTATTTTTAACAATAATTTTCTACACTATACAATTTTTTTCTCAATTAAATTTATACCTCTTTTTTTAACATTTTATAGCTATTTTTTTCACGAAAAACGATTGCAAATTTTTTATTATTATGTATAATTGTAATGGTTTTAGTAAACTAAAAGTTTCGTTAAAGTAAACTTCATATTTCGAAAGTTTATCATTGCTAAACTTCTCTTAGGAGGGAAAAGATGCAAATAGGAGCAAAAATTAAAGCGCTTCGTTTAAAAAAAGGTCTTACCCAAGAGGAACTTGGAGAACGTACAGATTTAAGTAAAGGTTATATTTCCCAATTAGAACGTGATCTAAACTCACCTTCTATTGAAACATTATTTTCAATATTAGAAGTTTTAGGGTCGAGACCTAAAGACTTTTTTGATGATGAATCACCTGAACAGAAGGTTGTTTATACAGAGGAAGATCAATCTACCTATACGGATGAAGAAAAAAAATATGAAATTCAATGGCTAATTCCTACTTCGAATGAAAAAGAGATGGAACCCATTTTCTTAACCTTTGCCGCAGATGGCGAGTTCAAACAGTTTGAGCCTTCGCTCTCTGAAACATTTATTTATGTGGTTAAAGGACGTATTCGTCTCGTTTTAGGGAATGAACAGTATATCGCAAGTGAAGGCAATGCACTTTATTATGACGCGACAGACCATCATCAGATTTTTAATGCACATGATGATGAAACAAAAATTTTACTTGTCGCAACAGATTCTTATTTATAGCTTAAGGAGGCGCATCCATGACAACAAATTCAATTATCCGCTTTGAAAATGTTTCAAAGTCATATAGTGACGGTACCGTCGTTTTAAAAAATATCAATTTGGAGCTTGAAAAAGGGAAATTTTACACACTCCTTGGTCCATCAGGTTGTGGTAAAACAACCATTTTACGAATTATTGCAGGATTTACGGAACCTACAACAGGAGATATATTTTTCCATGATAAAAAGATTAATGCAGTTCCTGCCAATGAACGTCAGGTTAATACTGTTTTTCAGGATTATGCGCTGTTCCCTCATTTAAATGTTTTTGAAAATGTCGCATTTGGTCTACGCATTAAGAAGCTCCCTGAAAAGGACATTAAAGAGCGTGTGGCTGAAGCCTTAAAGTTTGTCAATTTGGCAGGCTATGGTAACCGTGAAATATCTGAAATGTCTGGTGGACAACGACAACGTGTGGCGATTGCACGTGCCATTGTCAATGATCCTGAAGTAATTTTACTGGATGAGCCACTTTCAGCTTTAGACTTAAAGCTACGTACAGAAATGCAATATGAGCTTCGTGAACTACAGCAACGTCTTGGCAAAACTTTTGTCTTTGTTACACATGATCAAGAAGAAGCACTTGCGATGAGTGACGAAATTTTTGTCTTAAGTGAAGGACAAATTCAGCAATCAGGTACACCGGTGGATATTTATGATGAACCGATTAACCGCTTCGTTGCTGACTTTATAGGTGAATCCAATATTGTACCTGGTGTAATGATTGAGGATTTCAAGGTTGAATTTGCTGGCAAGGTTTTTGAATGTGTCGACCAAGGGATGAAGCTAAATGAAAAAATAGACATTGTCATTCGACCAGAAGATTTAGAAATGACAACGGTTGATAAAGGAAAACTTGTGGTAAAAGTGGATACACAATTATTCCGAGGCGTACATTATGAATTATCAACATACGATAAAGATGGTAATGAGTGGTTAGTCCATTCATTGAAGAAAGCAGAAGTAGGGACTGAAATTGGCTTGGACTTTGATCCTGAGGCGATTCATGTAATGCGCTTAAACGAAACAGAGGAAGAGTTTGATAAACGATTAGAATCGTATGGAGACGATGAAGATGCAAACTAAAACATCGAAATCAGCGTTATTTCCATATGTGTTATGGATTGCCTTTTTCGTTATCGCGCCGATTGCACTCGTTGTTTATTATTCCCTACTTGATTTACATGGCAACTTTACGCTCGATAACTATAAAGGATTCTTTTCTTCTGTTTACTTAAAAATGACCTTGAGCTCGTTTTGGTATGCGTTTTTAATTACATTCTTTACATTATTAATTTCATATCCAACTGCCTATTTCTTAACGAAGACAAAACATAAACAACTTTGGCTTCTGCTTATTATTATTCCTTCATGGATTAATCTTTTATTAAAAACATATGCCTTTATCGGCATCTTTGGGCTATACGGCCCAATTAATGCATTTAGGGAAGTATTTGGCTTCGATCCAAAGCAAATGCTCTTTACTGATATTAGCTTTGTTTTTGTATCGGTCTATATTTTTATTCCATTTATGATTTTACCGATTTTCAATTCTTTAGATCGATTAAACCCAACGCTCATTTATGCAGCACGTGATTTAGGTGCTTCGGCTTTTACAACCTTCCGTCGCGTTGTTTTACCCTTGACAATGGATGGCGTTAAGTCTGGTATTCAAGTTGTCTTTATTCCAGCACTATCCCTGTTCATGATTACTCGCTTAATTGCGGGGAACCGTGTCATTACTCTAGGTACAGCGATTGAACAACAATTCCTTGTGACACAAAACTGGGGTATGGGTTCCACTATTGCTGTATTCTTAATTTTATTCATGGTGATTATTATGCTAATTACGGGACAAAAGGATAAAGGAGGTCGCGTACGATGAACAAACTATCTGCATCAGCCAAAGTTTATTTAACAATTGTCTTTATCGTTCTCTATGCACCAATCCTCTATTTAATCTTTTACTCGTTCAATAGTGGCGGTTCCATGAATCATTTTGAATCCTTTACTTTAGAGCATTATCAAGCCGTTTTCGAAGATTCACGTCTTCTTGTTATATTAATAAATACGGTCATCGTGGCATTACTTTCTGCTCTCATTTCTACTATTATTGGTACGCTAGGAGCAATTGGTATTGTGACGGTTAAGGATTCAAAAATGCGTAATACTTTACTATCCTTAAACAATGTCTTAATCGTCAGTCCAGACGTTATCATCGGGGCAAGCTTCTTAATTTTATTTACAATGGTTGGCATTAAACTGGGCTTTGCATCTGTGTTATTAGCTCATGTCGCATTTAGTGTACCGATTGTTGTACTAATGGTTTTACCCAAACTATTAGAAATGAATAACTCATTAATCGATGCAGCATTAGATTTAGGGGCAACGAAAAAGGACGTTATGATGCGTGTCATTCTTCCTTATATTCAGCCAGGCATTTTTGCAGGCTTCTTCCTTGCCCTTACGTATTCATTAGATGATTTTGCCGTGACGTTCTTCGTAACAGGTAATGGCTTCAGTACATTATCCGTAGAAATCTATTCAATGGCCCGAGCAGGAATTTCTCTAACGGTGAATGCGATTTCTGGATTAGTATTCTTTGTTACGGTTTTAGTTGTTGTTGGTTATTATTTCATTACAAGTCGTACGAGTAAAAGAATGGAGGGCCAACGATGAAGTCATTAATTCAAGCTACCATCGCCATCCTTGTTGTTTCAGCCCTTTTATTCTATGCGGCTGACGCCTTAAGTGCAGGCGGCGGTAAAAGTGGAAAAGACACGTTAACCATCTTTAACTGGGGAGAATATATTGATCCCGATTTGTTAAAAGCATTTGAAAAAGAAACAGGCATTCATGTCATCTATGAAACATTCGATTCCAATGAAGCCATGATGACAAAGATTCAGCAAGGCGGAACAGCTTACGATATTGCTGTGCCTTCTGAGTATATGATTGAAAAAATGAAGGAAGAAAATTTATTGATTCCTTTAGATAAAACGAAAATCCCTAATTTTAAAAATATTGATCCTTACTTTTTAGATTTACCATTCGATGATAACAATAAATATTCTGTCCCTTATTTTTGGGGAACTGTAGGTATAGTTTACAATCCAAGCCTTGTTGGAGACTTAGACTTCTCTTCTTGGGACGATTTATGGGACCCTTCCTTAAAACGAAAAGTGTTTTTAGTGGATGGTGCTCGTGAAGTCATAGGGATGGGCTTAAACAGTCTTGGACATTCTCTGAATTCACTAGATGATCAAGAACTACGTGAAGCTACTGATAAATTAATCACACTCGCACCAAATGTGAAAGCAATCATTGGAGATGAAATTACGCCATTAATGATCAATAATGAGGCGACTGTAGCCCTTACGTGGTCTGGGCAAGCAGCAGACATGATGTATGAAAATGAAGAGCTAGACTTTGCAGTACCTGAGGAAGGCTCAAACTTATGGTTTGATAACATGGTCATTCCCAAAACATCGAAAAATATCGATGGTGCCCATGCCTTTATCAATTTTATGCTAAGTGCTGAATCTGGTGCTCAAAATGCCGATTTTGTAGGCTACTCAACACCTAATATTGCAGCTATGGACTTAATGGATGAAGAAGTTGTTTCTGACGAACGCTACTATCCTTCTGAAGAACAACGCGATACATTAGAGGTCTACAAAAACTTAGGACCAGATTACTTAGGGAAATACAATGAATTATTTTTAGAATTTAAAATGAGTATTCGATAATTAAACTAGCGAATTGGTTTTCACACCCATTCGCTAGTTTTTTTCTGCTTATCTAACTTTCTATTAAATAAGAACCTTTACAATGGATTATTTGCATTATTATATTTAGAAAATAATTTATCTGGATTTCGAGGATTCCTACATCATTTGTTATGGAATAGCTTTGCATCTAGATATTGTCATCTATCATGCACAATTTTATATTGCTTTATCGAAAAACAAGCCATGAAAGTGTACCTTTTATATTACATAACCTTCACTCAGTATTTCTGATGCCGCTATATCATCGCTAGGATTTATAGCCAACCTTTATGTCATTACAGACTTACTCACAATTTTTTTATTCTCTCTTCATAAGCGAAGTCCATCCATTGTTGTTGCTTTACTTATTGTTGCAACTTTGGAGCTGTAAAATTTTCCATCTCCCATTCTACAGCTTCATTTTCATCCATTTTTATTACAAAAATGGATTGTTTCGCAATTCATAGATGCCCGGACGAAAACTTTTGTGGAAAACCATTCTAAATATAGAACCAGTTCTACAATCTTAACTATTAGCCAAGCAATAATTCTTTATGATAGACTGTACTATATTTGATTACAAAAAAAGGGGGTTCATTCGATGACCCAGCAGAAGTCCAATAAGGCGGCTTTGTATATTTTAATGTTTAATATGTTTATCGCAATGGGGAGTATTGGCATTATTATTCCTGTCATGCCGGAGTATTTAAAAATATTTGGTGCAGCAGGACAAGTTCTAGGTATGCTAATTGCAACGTTCGCCTTAGCTCAATTCGTATTTTCTCCTATTGCTGGGAACCTTTCAGATCAGTACGGTCGAAAAAATTTAATTATTTTCGGCCTCATCGTGACAGGTCTTGCACAAATCGGTTTTGGCCTTGCTACAGATGTATGGATGCTCTTTTTAGCACGCTTTTTAGGTGGCCTAGGTTCCGCTTTTGTCGTACCTCCTATTATGGCTTTTGTCGCTGACGTCACAACCTATGAAGAACGCGGGAAAGGGATGGGAATGTTGGGTGCTGCCATGTCTCTTGGTTTTATGATAGGGCCAGGAATTGGTGGTTTCTTAGCAAAGGTTAGCTTACATTTTCCATTTTACACTGCTGGAGCTGCAGCCATCCTAGCTTCTATTTTATCTTACTTTTTATTACCATCTACCAAACCAAACACTGCACAAAAGAAGCAAAAGCAAGACAATCTGGCGAAGCAAATGGCTCGTTCCATACATATGCCTTATTTTGTAATGCTTATCATTATGCTGGTGTTCTCATTCGGAATTGCAAACTTCCAAACGACATTGTCATTATTTGTGACAGAAAAGTTTAATTACACACCTGTGGACATAGCAATTATATTAGTTGTCGGTGGTGCTTTTGGGGTAGTTGTACAAATGTTTATTATTACACCACTATTCAATCGCTTCGGTGAAATGAAGGTAGTGCTTGTCAATTTATTTATTGCATCTGTTGCTATTTTCTTCATATTATTTGTTTCTGGCTTTGCCCTTATATTAGTTGTAGCAACGATTTTCTCTACAGCAACGACATTAATTCGTCCAGCTGTTAATACACTCATCTCGAAGCTTGCAGAGAAAGAACAAGGATTCGCTGCGGGCTTGAATAATGCCTATATGAGTCTTGGTAATATGATTGGACCCGCTTTGGCTGGTTTATTATTCGACTGGAATATGAATAGTCCATATATTTTCGGATCGATCATATTATTAGCTTGCTTCTTCCTTGCACTTATCTGGACATTGAAAAAAGCACCTCATTTAATGCATCCCGATACAAAATAGTCTGAAAAATCATTGACTATTTTTAGCAGTATGTTACATTAATGTTGGTCAACGAAATTGAATGATTTTAACCACTAGGGGAGTCTTTAAAAGGCTGAGACGTATATGGTAATATACGGACCCTTTGAACCTGATCTAGTTCACACTAGCGGAGGGAAGTGGCGCTACTTGCTGTTGTCACTATATACACGCAAGGCCGCTTCCTATTGTTTAAAGGGGGCGGCCTTTTTATTTTTCCTCACGAACTTTATCAAAAGGAGTGAACTTTATGTCAATTCGCAAATTAACAGTCATGGCTTTATTAGTAGCTATTGCTGTTGCAGGCTCTACCTTCGTATCTATCCCAACAGGAATCGCACGTGCTTACCCCGTTCAGCATGCTATTAATGTGATAGGAGCCATTATACTTGGACCCGTACCAACAGTAATAGTTGCCTTTGTCACTGCCATCATTCGAATCCTTACCGGAACAGGCTCTCTATTAGCTATCCCTGGTAGTGTCATTGGCGCGTTCTGTGCGGCCCTTGCCTATAAATATAGCAATAAAATGTGGTTAGCTGGCATCGGAGAAGTTGTGGGAACTGGCATTCTTGCTTCACTTATTGCCGTACCTTATGCAAAATTATTCATGGGAACATCTGTAGCAGCATTCTTCTTCCTACCTGCCTTTTTAACATCAAGTACAATCGGCGCCATTCTAGGTGTTATGGTTGCTAGCAGCTTGCGTAAAACAGAGCTAGTAAAGGGGTTTAATTCTTCTCTTTATTGAGGGGGGTTTGGATTATGAGCATTCATTGAGATGGAGGTGGCCAAGATTGGAGCGCTTTTCTTCCTTCTATGAGCGGCGATGGCCTTGGTTGGAGCGCTTTCTGTCTCCTTACGAGCGGCTGCGGCTCAATTTAGAGCGCTTTCCTTCTCCTTAGGAGCGGCTGCGACTCAATTTAGAGCTCCTTTCTATCTCCTTATGAGCGGCTGCGGCTCAACTTAGAGCGCCTTCCACCTCCTTAGGAGCGGCTGCGACTCTACTTAGAGCGCCTTCCTTCTCCTTACGAGCGGCTGCGGCTCAACTTAGAGCGCCTTCCCACTCTTTAGGAGCGGCTGCGACTCTACTTAGAGCACCTTCCACCTCCTTAGGAGCGGCTGCGGCTCAACTTGGAGCGCTTTCTATCTCCTTAGGAGCGGCATTGACTCAATTTAGAGCGCCTTTCTTCTCCTTAGGAGCGGCTGCGACTCTACTTAGAGCGCCTTCCATCTCCTTAGGAGCGGCTGCGGCTCAATTTAGAGCTCCTTTCTTCTCTTTATGAGCGGCATTGACTCAACTTAGAGCGGTTTCCAACTCTTTAGGAGCGGCTGCGACTCTATTTAGAGCACCTTCCATCTCCTTAGGAGCGGCTGCGACTCAATTTAGAGCGCTTTTCTTCTCCTTACTAGCTGCTGGGACCCAACTTAGAGCGGTTTCCAACTCTTTAGGAGCGGCAGGGACTCTACTTAGAGCGCTTTTCTTCTCCTTACGAGCGACTGCGACCCAACTTAGAGCACCTTTCTTCTCCTTACGAGCGGCATTGACTCAACTTAGAGTGCTTTCTATCTCTTTATGAGCAAAGGTCCCACTTTTTAGATCATCTTGCCACTCTCTACAAAGGGGACAACTCTCTATTTAAACAATACAAAAAAGCAGTGCAAAATCTAATATTTTGCACTGCTTCCACTATTTTAAGATCGTTTTTTCATACCTTTTAATAACTGTGCCACATTTGTGTCTTCTGCCTGTATAGGTTTTTCCTCAACCAGCGGCTCTTTCTTCTTCGCATTCGTTAGGAAGTTCCAACCAAAACGTCTTATGGTAATATCCATAAAGAATAAAAGCATACTTGCTAAGAGAAGCCATGTAGCAATATTTTGTCGATCCGCTCCTTTTGTTGTAAAGTCACGGAATACATCTTGTGGTTCCTTTAAAACCGTGCCTCCTGTTTGTTGAGTTAACTCTTCTATCAGTTGATCATTGACAGGAAGTAGTTCGTATTCGGCACTATAAGGAACACTTAGTCCTGCTTGATAAATGGCCTGCTTTTCATCTGCTACACGGAAGAATATTAATCCAGGTTCGGCTTGTACTACAGCTCGAACTTGGGAGGCCGAAATGGTTTCAAGTTGTGTTTCTAGCTCTTCCCCAGCCTCATTAACTGCTACAATATCTAAAAATGCAGCTTCATTTGTAGGGTCGGTAATCATAAAGGAACCATCTACTTCCAATCTTACATCATAGGCCACATCATTATAGCTTGGTAGCATTTGTGAAATAAGTGTTTGCCAGAATGTTCCCCAATCCTGCCATCTTGCCCAATCTCCTGTCCATTTACCCGTTGAATCAGATGTAAAGGCAAAAGTTTTACCGAGACCATATTGCCACTGCGCTAACACAGGATCTTCCTTCTCGCTTTCTGCCACAACAGTAGTCCCCTGTTTTGCGGTTGTACCAATGTAAGCATTCATTTGTGGGACACCATTGGCAAACAGCGAATTCCATCCTGCTGCATTATAAATCGCGGGATAGAATGGATTATCCTCAATGTAAGTGCGAGAAATCATAGCTGTTTCACGAGATAAAATAGAAGGAATCGTTTGCTCATCTATGACATCATAGAAACGTCCACTGCCCATATCACTAAGCGCTTCTAATAAGTTCGCATCGGCATCTTGTCCAATCGCTACTGTCGATAAGGTTATACCGTTTTCTTTTCCTTCAGCAATTAGATCCTCGTAATTCCCTGACTGTGATTGCCCATCTGTTAAGAGAATAATATGCTTACGTTGCAGTTTTAAATCAGCTAAATTTTCATAGGCTTTAGCTAATGAACTGTAGATTTCTGTTCCACCACCAGGTGTTACGGATAAAATAGTATCCACTGCCTCTTCTTTACTGCTAAGAGGTCCTGTCTCTATAATCTCCCAAGGACGATCATCAAAGACAATAAATCCTAATGTATCCTCATCTCGCAACATCTCAACAGAACGTGCTGCTGCTTCTTTAGCAAGCTCTAGCTTCGAGCCTTGCATACTACCAGAACGGTCAAGTACAATCACTAACCCTAAGGAAGGTAATTGCTCTTTGCCCTTAATTTCCATTTCCACTGGCAATAAGGTTGCAATCGGTGTTTTAAAATAGCCGCCTAGACCAAAACTATTTTCTCCTCCAACCATGGTAAAACCAACACCAAAGTTTTTGACTGCTTGCTCAATAACACTCATTTTTGCCTCACCGACTAAATGACCTGGCACATTGTCGAAAATAATAGCATTATACTGCAAATAGCTGGACAGTTCATTTGGTAGACTTTGAGGATTGACAACATCATAGGCAATAGATTGACTGCCAAGTGCTGCTGCGATAGGTGAAGCTGTTTCATAACCATTAACGATTAGTAAATGTGGTTCACTTTGCACCATTGTGACACTAGTTAACTTATTGTTTTCAAAAATAGCATCCTGACCAACTTGAACAACTGCCTCATATTTTACAAGTCCTTCAGCTGTCGCTGCATGTTTATAGGTAAACACATTCGTGCCTTCAGTCAGCTCAACTGCCTCTCGATGAATAAGCTCATCATTTTCATATAATAACAGCTCTCCTTGGCCTGCAGTCGTTGCATGAATTTCCGTCACTAATTGTTGCTGCTCTCCCACATAAGCAACCTGAGGGGATACAAAGCTTTTTAGTGACACATCATTGACAACTGGTTGACTAAAAGGTATAACATCCACACTAATATTGGAGCCTTTCAGCTTCGTGGCAAATTCTAAAGCATCGCCTTTTGTCTCATTACCATCTGTTAATAGCACAAGACGAGTTGCTTTTTTCGGATCGATAATACCTGCTGCAAGCTGGAGACTTTGTTCAATATTTGTTTGATCGGTTGCTTTAATTTCTGTAAGTTTTGGTACTTCCTTTAATGTTTTAGACAAAATGGCTTCTGTTTGTAAAGTGGAGGAAAATGAATAAATGCCTGCAAGCTGTGGTTCTTTTTTTGATTGTAGGCTCTCCTGGATAAACTGAACCATTTCATCTTCTGTGCCATTCATGGAAGCAGAACGGTCAACTAAATAGACGATTTGTTCTTCTTTTATTGGTAATAATAGATATGGTCCTGCAAGTGCAAAAACTAAACAACTTACTGCTACTATGCGAATAGCAAGTACAACAATATGACTTTTTTTGAGTCGCTGCCGTTCACGAAAATAAGTCCATCCAAAATACAAGAACAATGGAAGGAGTAGCAACAATACTAATGGCATATCAATTCGTAAATCCACGACGTCGTTGCACCTCCCACTCTGAAACAATTAATAATAAAATAATCACAATTAGCCAAGGTACGAAAGAGGTCATCGATACTTCTTCTTTCCCATTATCTGAGATATCACCTAATGTAAAGCTTGTTCCTTGTTCAATAACGCGTTCTTGGGCTTGCAATTGCACAATCAATTGTTTTTCTTCATTATTTGAACGTACCATATAAATGCCTGGTTGTTTTGGTGCAGTTAGCATGCCCTTCGTAACAGTCGAAAGAAACTCGTCTTCTTGCGAATAAACATTCCACTCTCCTTGCGCTAAAGCTACTGCACGCTGTTCATTCGGTGAAAAAATCCCAAGTGAACCAACTGTTTCTGTTAGCTGCTGCTCAGTACTCCATAGAAATAGCGGGAATGATGGATGTAATGGCCAATCTGTATCGGCAATATCCGCTAAAACAACGATATCTCCTTTAGGGGAGCGTTGGATGAACGGCTCTTCTCCAACAGAAGCAATCGTTTCATAGTCCGCAAAGCCTGGATAAACAGCACTAACATAAACATCCTTTAGTTCGCTAAAAGCAAACAATGCATCACTTCTAGTGCTTACCAAGCCATTTGCTTCTACTTTTTCTGCATCGTCACGACCAAATAATACAAGGGGTTTTTCCATCTTTTCCAATAAGGCTGTTTGGTTTGTGATTACTGTAGCATCCTGATTGTCAGCTACTTGTAATGACGGAACGATTTTCACCCCATTACTGACCGTTTGAAAACCTTTTTGTATCAATTGATGCATACCTTGATCAACAGCAATTTTAGAAGTAGTTGTTTGTAGTAAAACGGTTTGTTGATTGTCTACAGCATAATCATCTTTTGCATCAATAGTAGCTGTCATCGATTTTGCTAAAGGCAAATCTTTGAATGTTTTCGTAATGGCTTCATTTGGAGGCACAACGACACTTTCTGCTACCAGCTCCTCGCCCTCTGCATTTTGCAATGCTAGTGTTACCTTTTGCTCTGTATTTGTATCATTATGGAGTTGTACAAGTGCCAGCGTAACTTGTCCATCTGTCGTAGCAGCAAAGCGTGTAATAGCGATATTTGTTAAGTCTTTTGCAGCCCCTCTTACTAGCCATTTCACAGAATCCTTGTCCATCGGTAATTGTTTTTTATCAAGTGTATCTGTAAAAACATAGATAGAAGTTGGTGTATCACCCACAAATGCCTGTGCTACATCCAGTGCCTTATTCATTTCAGCTGTTTCATAGGCTACTTGTAAATCTTGAATAGCTTTTTTTATTTCATTCATGTTTGTTTCTTGCTGTAAAACAGCTTTTGGAGCGGCACCAGTTGTAATCAATGTAACAGGTCGACCATTCAGCTCATCCATCAAGGTCAACATTTCCTGTTTATGTGTGTCAAAGGTTGATTGACTCTTGCCTGCCAACATTGTAGCTGAAGTATCTACAATAAATATGGTTTGTGCACCCACAATGGTTGATTTCTTTACATATGGATTCATCAGTGCCAATACAAGTAGTAGCAACGCTAGTAGCTGTAAATATAGTAGGGCATTTTTTTGTAAATGCTTTAAATAGGGCGATACACGCGTTTCCTGCATAATCTCCGACCAAAAAAGTGTCGAAGAAACAGTTTGCTCTGTATATTTTTTTCGAAAGAAATAATAGAGTAGGACAATGACCGGGATGATGGCCGTCCAGCTAAATATAATTTGACTAAAGCCCAATACGGCTCACCTCACCTAATCCAATGTGCTTTTAATAATTGCTGGAAAATTGCATGTTGCAATCCATCTTCCACTTTCAATTGTAATTTTCGAACACCAAAGCGACGGCAAATGGCTTCAAATTCTTCTTCATGTAATACGCGTCTTGCATGATAGGTCTCTAGTACTTTAGAGGACATCGTCACATTCACATCATTACCTGTTTCACGGTCAAGCAGGCGTACATCACCCGAATAATTTGGTGACAGCTCTTCTTGCGTCACAATTTGCAAAATGCGAACATCCCCAGCATAGCGTGGTAGCCTTTTCAATAGCTGTTCCCATTCCTCAATTGGCTCTAATCCATCTGTTACGATGAATAATACGGTACTATCTTTAGGCAAAGCTTTTAGTGCACTCTGGACAAAACGATTAGAGTAATTAGCTTCCTCTATATCTGTTACTACCTGCAAAAAAGCTCGGCGATACATGGCACCTTTCCGTCTAAAGGGTGGTTTCACTTCATCTTGAACAATAGAAAAGGATAAACGGTCATCTCGACCTAATACCATTAAACCGAGGGAGGCTACGATTTGACGAGCAAATAGCCACTTAGCATGATCCCCCATTGATTTGGTAGCATCTAGTAAAATATGTACACGCATCTCTTGCTCGTCTAAAAACCTTTTAATAAAGTATTTATCTGTACGAGCAAAGACGTTCCAATCTACTTGGCGTACATCATCTCCTAAATGGTATTCTCGAAAATCCGAGAAATCAAGGGAGGCCCCGAAGCGTTGTGAACGATGCGAGCCCTTATGTTGCCCGCGTAGTTTGGAGGCCGTCGCTACTTGAAAGCGACTGATTTTTGCTAACCAGTCTTCGGGCAATAAGTATTTGGCTGTCACTTGCCAACACCTTGCTGAACCTTTTCTAAAATAACATCAATCACATCATCTGCTGTTTTTCCTGAAGCCTCCCCTTCATAATTCAACAGCATCCGATGACGTAAAACGGGCTTTGCAACAGACTTAATATCCGCTACAGAAACATGGAAACGTCCATTCATTAGAGCTCTCGCCTTTGCTAATTTGATTAAGCTCTGCAAGCCACGTGGGCCACTGCCATACATTGCATATTGTTTAACCTCATCAAGTGCATCAGCTCTTTCAGGATGCGTAGCCACCACTAAATCCGTTGCATACTCCAGCATTTCATCAGCAACCATCACTTCTTTCACCATTTGCTGAGCTTCAATAAGTGCCTCCGTATCCATCTGCTTCTGTAAACCAATTTCCTGAGCACCTGTCGTTCGCTTCATAATTTCCATTAGTTCACTTTTTTCAGGATAGGGTACAAGAATTTTACAAAGGAAACGGTCCATTTGTGCTTCTGGTAATGGGTATGTTCCTTCCATTTCGATCGGGTTTTGTGTTGCCAACACGAAAAATGGTTTCGCCATTTTTTTCGTATCCCCTAATATCGTTACCGTTTTTTCTCCCATTGCTTCCAACAAGGCACTTTGTGTTTTCGGTGTTGCACGATTTATCTCATCAGCCAATACCATTTGGCTAAAAATTGGCCCAGGTTGAAACGTAAATTGCTGCTTCCCATCGGGTGTACGTTCAATCATGCTCGTTCCTGTTATATCGGCTGGCATAAGATCTGGTGTAAATTGAATACGTGAAAACGACAGATCCAGTACCTCTGAAATCGTCCGAATTAACATCGTTTTTCCTAAACCAGGTAAACCTTCTAACAATGCATGACCATCCGCTAATACTGCATATAAGGTATAATCAATTGCTTCTTCCTGTCCGACAATGAAGCGATGAATTTCTTCTTTAACTTGTTGTAATTTCGTGCTCATATCTACATACTGTTGCTCCGTAAAGGCCATTTTTTTTCCTCCTACTGCGACTCAATTGACGTGAAATAAGATTGCACGACATTTTGTAAATCCTTCGGTAATTGCAAACGCTCTGAACTCTCTAAATAGCTGTCTTTATAAGAGCCAATTACTTCCTCATAAGGTCGAATAGAACCCTTTGTTATCGGGCCATTTCCTTGTTGCTCGGATACATGAGAACCATCTCCTAATGCACCACCATCTACGGATGTCTCACTTGACCCACCAATTCGATTCGGTGTCGTTAACAAATTCCGACTGCCTTGGCCACTCCCTGCTCCTTGACCACCCTGGCCCTGTCCTTGGCCTTGGCCTTGTCCTTGACCTTGACCCTGCCCTTGTCCTTGACCCTGTCCTTGTCCCTGTCCTTGTCCTTGTCCTTGTCCCTGTCCTTGACCCTGCCCTTGTCCTTGTCCCTGGTTATTACCATTTTGTTGTTGAGAACCGTTTTGAGCATTATTCTGACTAGACTGACCTTGTTGATTGCTTGGCTGGGCATTACCAGATGACTGTTGATTGTTTTGATTGTGACTGCTTGCATTATTGGCACTGGCAATCGCATTTTGTAAGGAGTTACTCGCTGGTTTACCAAGTTTACTCATAGCGGTTTGTGTGGCATTTGCATTTTCTGTGAGCCCTTGCTGCATTTGGGCAAGCTCTTCTAGCTGCTCAAATTCTTCCTTCGACAAGCCTTGTCCCTCGGCAGCTCCATCTTGGCTAGCCGTTTGCTTGTCTTTTAATTGCTGCTCCTTTAGAGCTAATTCCTTTTGCTTCTTCACAACTTCCCGTAAAGCTTCTTCTGCTGTTTCAGCCTCTTTTAAAGTATTTTGAAGTTCTTGCAATTGCTCCTTTACTTCTTTTGTTTCAGCCTTTTTCTCTAGTTCAGCAACTTCCTTCTTCATATCTTCAATTACAGCCTGCTCCTTTTCAACCTCTATTGCTTCGATTTGTGTAGCTGCTGGGAACATATAAAGAATGGCTAGTACAACTGTTGTGCTAAATAGTCCAATAAATGCCTGAGGGCGAAATAGATTTTTCTTTCGAGCCTTGAAATCTACAAAAGCTTTTTCAGCATTTTGCATAGCTTTCGATAATAGTGATTGAACAAGAGGATCCTGATCATCTTTAAATGATAATGCTGTCACTAATTCATTATGTGAAAAATAATGATCGAGTGTGTGCAAAGCCTCTTTCTCGTTGACTCGTTTCCACCATATATAAGCAATGGTTGCAACAATAACAGTAATGAAAACTCCTAACGCTATTTGGCGATAATAGGGCCAAACAAATAGTCGAGAAATAAGTACGAGAGAAGCACTCGAAAGCAATGCCAAAAACAAACCGTATTGTGCAATGGGAATGCTTCTTTCAAGAGTTAATCTCGATTTTGCACGCTGAATATATTTTCGTAATTGCTTACGACGCTCCATAACTATTCCTCCTCATCGATTACTTTTCATGTTGGCACGTAATTTTTTAATGGCGATTGTTAGGCATAAAACAATAATCAAGATATACGCTATTAAATAGGTAATCCAAACAGGTAATTTCACGCCTGAAAGTTCGCTAAGCGCATCTCCCATTTCCGGAGAAATAAGTGTCAGCATCAAAGCACCTGGATTAATAGACGCCCAGAAATAGGTCATAAAGGAGGTACCTGTTCCAATGGTGTTGCCCATTTGATGAAAGGCCATTGTTAAAAAGAAGAAGAATGCTGTAATACCACCCAAGAAAATAATTGAGCCATATGTGGCAATCATGGCAACAATGGTTCTTTTTGTAATTGTGGAGAACATCACGCCTATGCTACCAATGGCTACTACAGTGACTAAATAAAATAAAAATATAGAAATAAGCTGTGAAGGCGACACACCACCGAATAGAAACACTAAGCTATATAGTGGCAATCCCGCTACCAGCATCAATACTAGAAATGCTACAGAAGATAGTAATTTTCCAACAACAATTTGTGTAGAACTTTGTGTCGTTGTTAATAAAATATTTAATGTTTGCTTTTCGCGCTCACTGCTAATGGCACCTGCAGTCAAACTTGGTGTAATGAAAAGAACTAATGCCATTTGTAAAATGGTTAGCACAGCAAACATCATAAAGCTTGTCTCTGGTCTAAAGAAGCCTCTGCCAGTAAATTCAGTTGTAAGCAATAAAAACCCTGCAATGAAAATACACAGTACTGCTAAATAAAACATTAAACCTGAAAAGCTTTTAAAAGAACGGAAGCGTAACTTCAATTCTTTTACAAGTACTGGATTATAAAATCTTTCCATCATTGATTGTCCGCTCCCTTCGTAATCGCCATAAAGACATCCTCTAAATCCTTCTCTTCTTCACTTAAAGCATAAATCGGTAAATCGGCAAGCATCGCCTTTTTCAGCAATGCCACCTGCTCTACATCTGTTCCTCGATAATTAAAGGCTATTTCTAATCGATTGTCGATGACATCAAGAGATGAAATTTGAGGATCTTCCTCTAAAAATGCACGTACTGCATCCAGTTGATCTGTCACTTTCAATACAATACGCTTTTCTCCCTGTAGCTGAGCCTGAATCGCAGCTACATTGCCATGCGCAATTAATTTACCATTATCAATAACACCGATTTCATCACACATCTCAGCAAGTTCTGGCAAAATATGCGACGAGATTAAAATTGTTTTTCCCATGGACTTTAAATTCCGTAAAATATCTCGCATTTCCACACGAGCCCGTGGATCTAGTCCTGATGCTGGCTCATCTAGAATTAAAACCTTTGGATCATGGATAAGTGCACGGGCTAAACATAAACGTTGCTTCATACCACGTGATAATAAATCAACATATTCGTAGCGTTTATTTGTTAAATTCACTAGTTCTAATAGTTGTGGAATTAACACTTGACGCTCTGCTAATTGGATACCGTAGCTCGCTCCATAAAAATCTAAATATTCATCTACTTTTAACTGATCATATACACCAAAGAAATCGGGCATATAACCAATTTGCTTACGAACTTCTTTTGGTTCCTTCACTACACTTTTGCCATTTATTAGAGCATCACCTGAAGTCGGTGACAATAGCGTAGCTAAAATAGAGAAGGTTGTTGATTTACCTGCTCCATTGGCGCCAACAAATCCAAATACAACGCCTTCTTCTAAAGATAAGTTTAAATGATCTAGTGCTGTAAAGGAGCCATACCGTTTCGTTAAATCACGAATTTCAATCATTATTTTGCCACTCCTTTCAGCTCTATGTCTGGTAACTTCGTTTGTTCCCCTGATGGATCGGGACCATACTTTAATTCAATGCGAAGCTCTCCTTCTTGATTAAAGTAAGTTGAAATTTTATCAGTAAACACTTGCTTTGTATCAACCAATGGCTCATATACATTCGTTTCATTATTCCAAATGGAAAGCTGCATACGTGCGACATCCTTATTAGAAATTGTCAGCTCATTAAATGATTTAATAACATCCATAAATTGATCTGGCATGGCCATCGTTACTTCATACAACCCTTCAGATAGGTACCATTTGTTCAATTCTTCCTCGATCTTTTCATAATACCCATTTGCTGATAGTGGCTCTACTGTATACGAGAAGTTATTGCGCTTCATTGTAAATGGACCAGATAGCTCTACTTTTCCTTTAAATGGCTGAACAAGCATCGTAATCGGTGACATATTGGCACTTGTTTCTAATTCAACCCCTACAATTGCTTGATCTGTCCAAGCAGTAAGTATTGGCTGTTTATCATTTTCTACAAGCGGCAATGCTAATGTTTTCATTCGTTCAATACGCATTGGGTCTACCTCATCCTTTTTCGATGGGTAACTATAATTATAATTATTGAAAATAGATGGTTTTTGAAGAACCGTTGTTTTCAGTTCCTTATTGACCTGTAATGTTCCGTTTGCTTCAATATCACCCAGTTTTACTTCTTTCACACCAGAGATTAATGTGACATCTTTTAATGCGAACGGGAAATTATTTTTAACTGTTCCTGTTAGTTTTTCATTTTTCAGTGTTATATCTATATCCATCTTGCCAATATTTTGTGCTGATGTTTTTCCACCAAAGGACTGCACAGACCAGTAGCTTAAATCACGTAATGTTAGCGTTGAACCGCTAGCGTTTTCTTTTATATAGGAAGATTCATGTAATGGCCCCATCGTGCCTGTGAAATTATTGTAATTTCTTAATGCAACGGCAGTTGTATTTTGATCAGCATTGACTACAAAATCCCCACTGCGATTCGTTAGAATGGACTCTACATAATAGCCATTTACACTACTATCTTCATTTACTTTATAGAATGCAGATTGTTGCACTTGTGGCTGAACAATACGATCCTTCGCTCCGACAATAAAGAGAACAATGGAAAGGACAACAGAGATGGACGGAATAATCCACCATGCATGCTCACGCTTGTCCGCTTTTTTCAAGACAAAATAAAGCATTGGCCCGATAATTAAAATATAAAGAATAATGACAATTAGCATATAGCTCACAGATACTTCGAATGATGGAAATAATTCGTTAATGTTACGAAGTTCATAAGAGATTTGATCGAGAGGAGATTGCCCCTGTCTCATCATTCCTTGCTGTGAAATACTTTGAATATTGATCACTTTAGCTAAAAGTGCTGCATAGCCATCCATAGAAGCGAGTGGTTGATCACCTAAAGAGAAGGTTGTTTGAATAACTTCCCCGCTACCTACTTTTTTCTTTGCTGCTAACACTGCATTATTTTCTGTTAATACAGGTAAACTTCCTTCACTACTAGTAGCTGAGTAAATCGAAATCGGCTGAGTAAAAATGCCGCCTCCTGACAGTTTAGTTAAAGCTTCTGCAGAAATCGAAGTCATTTCTTGTGATAATGACAAAGGTAAATATTCTTTAAAAATACCTGCAGTTGCATCGATTTGGTCAGCAGCACCTAGAAGTAAGGTACCACCATCTTGTACCCATTTAAGTAATACTTCTTGTTGTTTCTGTGTTAAATCAGCAATCGCCACTTCATCTACAACAATAACATTGGCCATAGCAAGTCCTTGTGAATCTTCTGGAAGTGTATAATCTTTTAATTGATTGATATTGAATACTTCCACATTGCTTTGAGCTACAAATGTTGATAAACGTAATAGCGCTGAAAGTCGATCACTTTTATCTGTTAATGTATAAATGAATGTTGATGAGGGATCTAAAAAATTTGATTGCAGACGCTTTGTTCCTTTATAGGCAATCTTTTTTCCTTTTTCAATGTTTCCCTCATAAAAGGCAAATAAATCTGTGTCCGAATAACTATAGTCAGCTAAACCATTTAGATAGAAAGTAAATGTCTTTTCCTCTCCTGCTGCTATATCAATTGGAACGACGAGTGCTGAAGCAGCCTCATAAGAGTTGGCTGAATTGATCGCCATATCTCCAGAAAAGTCAGCCCCATTATTTTTCACTGTAACTTGTAGTGGCACTACTGATTGATATTTCGCTTTTCCTGAAATACCTGCTGTTGCTTTGACCTCTAGCGTAGCAGCAGCGCTCGCCTGTGTTGTAGGCAAGATAAAGCTCATTACAAGCATAACTAGTAAGGTCAGTGCCGTCCATTTTGTCTTTTTCAAAAGCTCAACCCCTTTTTATGTAAATAGATGGTTACATAATTATACGATTTAGATTGCATTTTGTTCCATTTCTTATGATATCTTCATGAATATTCATAAACTCTTAAGAATTCTACAATGCAAAAAGGCAACTCCAAAACAACCTGGAGCTGCCTGATTTTCTATTTAGTATAATCAAACAAACACCGTGCATGATCCTGCACCACTTCAACAAAAGCCTCTACCTGTCTCAATTCAAAGGAGGATTCGTAGCCAATTAGCCAAGTATCACGTGTAAGTCCAAATTCCTTTTCATTATTTGTCAGAGGTATTTTATGAATGCCGTCGTGGTCATTTAACGTAATAGAAGGTAAGATCGCATAACCGATACCATTTAAAGCCATTTGCTTACAAATTTCAATTTGATCCACTAAAATTTGTTTTCTAGGATTTGAAGCAAAATGCTGCTGCCACCATTGTTGAATTTCTTGATAATAGTTGGAATCACTCTTATATTGAATAAATGGACGGTCTGTCTTTAACACATCTTCAATTGTTTTAACCTCTTTGTCCACTAAATATAGAGTATCTCTGAAAAGGTGGATCTTTTCTCCTTTCCAGTCAACCTGGCCTCGTACAATGCCTACATGTGCCTCGCCCTCATAAAGTGCTTTCACAATTTCAGAACTCCAGCCCGTCATCAGGGATATTTTAGCCTCAGGATATTTTGCTACAAAATCCTTCAAGATTTTTGGTAGCCAGTTTTGACCAACGATCGATGCACAGGCAATTTTCAATGTCCCATTTACTTTTGTTGTTAAGGATTGTATGGTTTCAAAAATCTCTTCCTTTTTAGCCAGCATTTCCTTTGCATAGGCTATCACCTGTTCGCCAGCGGGTGTTGCTGTAAGACCTTTCTGTGAGCGAATAAATAACTGTGCACCCCAGTCTTTTTCAATCGTTTGCAATCGTTGTGAAAGGGCTGGTTGGGATAAAAATAGACGTTCTGCTGCTTTCCGCATATTACGTTCTTCAGCTAAAATTTTTAAAATTTCTGCCTCTGTTGCCATCAAACAATAAACCTCCAATACAAGCAAAGAGGGCCTCATGATTTTCATCTGAGTTCCCTCTTAAGCTACTACTCTTTTTGATAAATATATTTTTTCAATTGCTTCAAAATAACACGTCTTGTTAATATCCCTGCAAATGTACCATCTTCGTCCACTACACATAAAAAAGCGTGGTTAATGACTAAATCCAAAGCACGCTGGAAAGTATCCGTCAGCTTTAATACAGCGATCTCTTTTTCCATAATAGTGTCAACCTTAATATCAGGTAGCTTTTCATATTCTATATGCTCAAGTCCAAGAATCGATTCGGTAATCATTTTCATGCTTAGTAAACCTTGAAGTCGATATTTCAAATCTAATACAGGTATGGACGAGTACCCTGTACGTGTTAGTACAAGGAGTGCATGTTCCGCACTATTTCCAATTTGTACATGTGCAACTTTTTCAGAGGAAATGATAAACTCACTAATTGGCATTGCTAATAAGTCTTTGCTGTTAGTTGAAATCATGAACTTCTTCTCCTTTTCTGTCCTCACTGTGTAGAACAGTCCTTCCCTTTCATCATATCACAACTTTTCTATGTATGACCATGACCAGGCCGAGAAGAGTTTTTCATGAACAATGAATTATTTTAGCCCATACAGCAAAAACTTAGTATATCTTCATTCAGTCAAGCTTTTCATGACTGAATGAAGATGGTTCCTATCTAATAGCCAGCCTTACTCCAGTAATAAAAAATCATGATTCCTAAAAAAAGCAAAAAAATTGCATAGACCCAAACAATTGGGTTCAACATCGTTGCATACTCTTCAACTGTTTCTGAAATCGGGGTATCATTTTCAGATTTCCGTTCAGAAGTCATTTTGGCTATTTTTAGCGTATAGACAAACGAAATAGCAGAAATGATCACAATGGCAATAATTGCTGGTATTAACCACATACCCATTGGCAAAACTCCTTTCTTTACCCTTAGTATGCGTCAACCCAGCTCTCTGTTATGCAAACATTTTTAGAATGGATATTGATTGAGCCACTGCCCACCATCCAATGTCACACATTCTCCATTCATATAACTTGCTTTGTTAGACATCATAAACGTAGCTAAATCAGCAATTTCTTCCGGTGTTCCTATACGACCTAGCGGAACAGAATCTAGTGTACGAGCTGCCGCTGCTTCTGATTCCCAAAGCTTATCGGCTCCACCAGTACGCTCGATTGGACCTGGTGCAATCGCATTAACGCGAATTCCATACTGTTTTCCCCACTCGACAGCTAGCGTTCTTGTCAATGATAGTACCCCCGCTTTGGCCGCAGCAGAATGGATCACACCAGCGCCTGCATTCCAAGCATAAGTCGCCACCATATTTAATATAGACCCCTTGATTTTTTGCTCAATCCAATACTTGCCGACTACTGAAGAACAGTAGAATGTACCATTTAATACAATATCCACGACAGCCTTCCAGCCATTCGGTGATAAATCTTCTGCACGTACAATAAAGTTACCTGCAGCATTATTCACAAGCCCATCCACTTGACCAAATTTTTCTACAGCAAATGCGAGCATAGCTTCAGCATGCTCAGGTACGCGTACATCCATTTGGAATGTCTCGATAGAGGGACCAGCCTCCGCTATAAATTTCTTTGCCTCTGCTAATCGTTCTTCGTTACGTCCCGTTATGACAACATTAGCTCCCTCAGTGACGAATTGCTTAGCCATATACAGCCCCATGCCACTTGATCCACCCGTAATAATAATAGTCTTCCCTTGCAACATTCCATTTCCCCCTTTGTTAAAAATGAATGATGATTCACTAAAATTTTACTATATATTCTCGAATATGTCATATTAATTCTATAGATTGCTAGTTTATTTTCTAAAAAAATATAAGAGAGCTATTCATTAGTTTGAACAGCTCCCTACATAGTGTTGAAAAACAAAACCATCAATAGAGTTTTTGTGAAAGGTGAAAATGGATTTCTGTTGCAGGCTACTTGCTTTCCTGTGGGCGAGCGTCAAGCAGCCTTCCGCATTAATCCACACATATAAATTGAAAGTGTCCACTACTCATTTTATTGATAGTTGTTGTGACTAATCATTCTTCACATTGAAAATAAGAGTCTATCCCCTCTCTAATCATACAAATAATGGGCTATTTTGTTCCCTACTGCTAGTATGAAAGAGGAAAAGACACTTTTGCAGAATGGTTGATTGGAGTGGAGCTAGCGTCACAGAGGAGACTCTGGAGCTAGCGTAAGTGAGTGAAGCGGCTCATCGGACGCCCCCTGGAAAGGACGCTGGCGGAACGGAAATCAACCCCTCGCCTTGCCAAAAGGCCTTTTTCTACTAGTGACATGATCTTTTTTCAACAACATAGAGAGAGCTATCCATTAGTTTGAATAGCTCTCTTATATTATTAAAACTCATACGTATAGGCGATTTTGTATAGCTCCATTAATTCTTCTTTGGTTGGTATCTTCGGATTATTCCCAGGGCTACCACTTGCAAGAGCATCCTCAGCCATTTTAGGTATGGCCTGATAATAAGCATGCTCCTCTATGCCCCATTGCTTTAAATTGCCAATCTTCATATGCTTACACATTTCTTTAATGGACGTAATGGCAAGCTGAGCAAGCTCTTCTTGTGATAAACTTTCTTTTGTTTTATTAAAAAACTGTCCTAAATCTGCTAATCGATCTATACAAGCTTCTTTTGAATAGTCTAGTACAGCTGGTAAAAGCATCGCATTGGAGATGCCATGTGGTACGTGGAAAAGTGCACCAATCGGACGCGACATTCCATGTACGAGGGCAACAGAAGCATTTGAAAATGACAGCCCTGCCTGCATCGAACCTAATGACATGGCTTCCCTCGCATCAACATCATCTCCATGTTCATAAACCTTTATCATGTTATTAACGATTAATTCCATGGCAGATAAGGCCAGCACATTCGAATAGGGGTGAGCTAAGCGCGATAAATAGCTCTCAATGGCATGGCTCAATGCATCTATTCCTGTTGCTGCAGTAATTGCAGGAGGTGAAGTAATGGTTAAAATAGGATCCACAATCGCAATAGTTGGCATAAAAGCTGGTTGCTTAATCATCATTTTTACATCACTTTTTGTATTGGTAATAACAGTTGCATCTGTTGCTTCAGAGCCTGTACCCGCTGTCGTTGGTATCGCAATGTGTGGAATTGGCGAATAAGCTGCAACCTTTGCCATTTTCATATAATCTCCTATGTAGCCGCCGTTTGTAGCCACTACTGCAATCGCCTTTGCCGTATCAATACAGCTACCACCACCAACAGATATAATGACATCACAGTTTTCTTTCTGCAAAAGCTGCAAGCCCTCTGCTACATACGTATCAACTGGCTCTGTTGTCACCCCTAAATATGAAACGACTTCCATCCCTTGGGTCTTTAACAGCGCATAGCATTGCTTGACAAAGCCTAAGCCGTCCATGATTGGGTCACTAATAATTAATGCCTTGGAGCCTAGTTTTTTTGCATACTCTCCTACTTCTTCAAATGAATCACGACCATACACAATCGTTCCTGGTGAATGAACGGTAAAGATGGTTTTTGTTTGAATCATATTTTCCCTCCTAAGCTATTGAGCTGTATAGCCACCATCTAATAGAATGGCTTGACCGGTTAACCCCTTTGCTACATCACTTGCTAAATATAATGCAAGCCCTGTAATTTCCGAGACATCAAGTAAACGTTTTTGTGGTACAAGTGGATATAACACTTGTTCAAGTACTTCCTCCACTTGAATACCTCGTGTTTTTGCTAAATCCATAAACTGATTACGTACTAATTCCGTATCAACATACCCCGGACAGATGGCATTAACCGTGATTCCATCCGTGGCCACCTCAAGTGCGGTTACCTTGGTAAGTCCAATTACACCATGCTTTGCTGCATTGTAACCAGCCTTACCAGCAAAGCCAATGATGCCATTGATGGATGCCATATTGATAATACGACCAAATTGATTTTTCTTCATATGTGGTAACGCATACTTCATCGCCACAAATGGGGCAACCACCATTACTTTTTGCATAGCCTCAAAAATTTCTGTCTTAAAATCCTCAATAAGCGATACATGTTGAAATCCTGCATTATTGATTAAAATATCTAATGTTGAGAATTTTTTAATAGTAAAATCAATGGCTTCTCGTATGGCTTGTTCTTCTGTCACATCACATATAAAGGAAGTTAAAGAGGGGTTTTGTGAGACAGCTTCCTCTAAAAGCTGTTCATTTTTATCCGTAATCACTACATTAGCTCCTTGCTCAGCAAATGCTTGTGCCATGGCAAGGCCGATACCACGAGCTGCCCCTGTAATAAAAACCGTTTTTCCTTGCATACTACATCCCTCCCTCTTTTTTAGAAAAAGAGCTGTATGTCTCTACAGCTCTTGGTTTTATTAGTCGTTATTGCTAGGGAATGCAAATGTTGATGCTGTGGATGCATTGCCTGCCATCCATCGCTCTGAAATTGTCTTTGTTTTTGTAAAGAATCGTGCTTGATCTGGGCCAAACATATGCCCCTCGCCAAAACGAGAGCCTTTAAAACCAGCGAAGTTATGATAGCCAACTGGAATAGGAATTGGTACATTGACACCTACCATGCCAACATCAATTTCTGTTGTAAATTTTCGAGCTGCTAGTCCATCATTGGTAAAGATTGTGACACCATTACCTAGCTCATGCTTATTTATAAGTGCAATAGCTTCCTCCAATGACTCAACACGAACAACATTACGAGCTGGGCCAAATATTTCTTGCTCATAAACTTCCATGCCTGGCTTTACATGATCTAATAATGTAGGTCCTACATAAAATCCTTTAGACTCTTTGACAATGTCAAGTTCTCGTCCATCGCAAACTACTGAAGCTCCTTCTGTTTCTCCTCGATCAATTGCAGCAAGTATTGCTTCTTTTGATTGTTGAGAAATAACAGGGCCAAAATCTGAATCAGGGTTTGTATATGGGCCTACCTTTAGATTAGCAATTTTTTCCTTCAGGATCTCCACTAGACGGTCTGCAGTATCTTTTCCTACAGGCATAATGGTAGATATCGCCATACAACGCTGGGATGCTGCCCCATAAGCTGCTCCAATAAAGGCATTAGCTACCTGTTCAAGATCAGCATCTGGCATCACGACCATATTATTTTTACCACCACCAAGTGCTGTTACACGCTTTCCATATTTTGACCCTGTTTCATAAATATACTTTGCTACTGGTGTTGATCCAACGAATGAAATCGCTTGCACAGTTGGGTTTTCTAAAAGTTCGTTGACCGCATCTTTATCACCATTGATCACTGTCCAAATGCCATCAGGCAACCCAGCTTTCTTCCATAGCTCACTAACATACAATGCAGTCATTGGCACACGCTCCGATGCTTTTAAAACAACCGCATTTCCTACAGCAATAGCCATACTCGTTTGTGCTAAAGGCACCATGATTGGGAAATTAAATGGAGAAATTGCCGCCACAACCCCTAATGGATATTTTGCAGAATAGGCATTTATTTGACCTCCAACATTAACAGAGTATTCTCCTTTCATTAAGTGAGGCGCACCGATGGCTAAGTCGACAGATTCAAGTCCTCGTGTAATTTCACCTTTGGCATCTTCAATCGTTTTACCGCTTTCAGTACAAATGATTTGTAATAGCTCCTCCATATTTTCAGTAACAAGGTTACGGAACTTTAGCACAATTTCTGCACGCTTAGCCACTGATGTATCACGCCAAGTTGGAAATGCTGCTTGAGCTTGCTCGATTGCATCTCGTGTTTCTTCTACTGTTGCAAGGGGAACCTTAGCAATGACTTCACCTGTTGTTGGATTAAATACCGACCCAAACCGGCCACTTTTCCCTTCAACCAATTTACCGCCAATAAAATGTGTTAATGTTTTAACCTCTTGCGCTGTTGTCATATCCATTTCCTCCTCTTAAAATTGTTCTAGTTTACATTTTTCTTTTAAGCTTAAATAAGCAGCAGACATATCATTTTCTCCATAGCCCTGCTGAGCAATTTCACTGTAAAGATCCACCAATTTTTCACCGATTCGTAGAGATACGCCAGCTTCATCTGCCATTTCCTTAGCTAACTTCAAATCTTTTAATAGTAGATTTGTCGAAAAGCCTGGCTCATAATTATCATTTTTCATATATTCCACATAATTGCGTTCATAAATACGGCTTTGCCCATAGCTATTACTTAAGACTTCATATAGGGTGTCTGCCTGAATACCCATTTTTTCGCCAAGTACAATTGTTTCAGCGACCGCCTCTGTGTAAAAACCAATCATTAAGTTATTGAGTAATTTAATTCGCGTTCCTACACTTGAAGATGTGCCCAAGTGATAAACGTTTTTCCCGACTATTTCGAATATTTTAGCAGCACTTTTATAATCATCTGTGTCACCACCAACCATAATGGTTAATGTCGCATTGACAGCCCCAATTACACCCCCACTGACAGGTGCTCCCAAATAACGTAATCCCAAAGCTTTAGCTTCTGAATGTAACGTATCATTCAATTCGGGATTAACAGTACTAAAATCAATCAGTAGGCTTCCCTTCTTTGCATGTTGTAAAATTCCTTGTTCGGACTGAAAAACCAATTCTACAACGTGAGGGGTAGGCAAACTGGTCATAATAATATCACATTGTTTCGCAATATCCATAGCTGTCTCAAGACCGATACCACCTGCTGCTACGAATTGTTCCATTGCCTTTGTATTTGTATCGAAGCCATACACCTCATAATCTGCTCTTAATAAGTTAATAGACATTGGTAAACCCATATTCCCTAAGCCGATAAAACCTAATTTTTCCTTCATTGTGACCTCCCCCAATTCTTGAAAATACAACAGAAAAGCTTGATGATGCACTAGCCAACTTTCATTTTTTAAAGTAACATTAATAACAAGATATTTTAATGACCACGGTCACTGACTTCGGTCAATTAAATCATAATCAATAGAAATCCATCTCGTCAATTAAAAATTCGATATTTTCAGAATGTTTTTTATGGAAAATATTTCACAATACTTAATATAGGAGGTAATAGGTGACAATGGAAGCACTCACAAGCAGACAGAAAAAGGCATTGGAAACACGTGAAAAATTATTGAAAACCTCTTTGGATTTATTTAATAAATATGGTTATGAACATGTATCTGTTGAACAAATTACGAAGGCTTGCAATGTTTCAAAGGGTACATTTTATACACATTTCCCATCTAAATATGATGTTATTTTAGAAAAATTTATGGAACTTGATCATTTTTATAGTACGGTTGAAAAAAAGATTGATGGTACATTATCAGCAAGTGAAAAAATACTATTAGTGTATCAAGAGCAAATGAAGTATTTAACAAATGTGGTGGGAAAGGATTTATTACGTACAGTATATACCGCTGCCATGACAAACCAAGTAGAACAGGATCATTATTTAATTAATCCCCAACGTAAGATTTTTCAAATAATGAACACATATATCGAGGAAGGCATTCAACAAGGCGAATTTAGACAAGATGTATCTGCCACTACCATACAATCAATTATTCAGCGTTGTATGCGTGCCAATGTTTATGATTGGTTAATACATAGTGAAGATTTTGACCTCGCCTCTGAGATGGCCCAATTTACGGCAATTGTCTTAAATGGTCTTAAAAACGACAAATAAAAAAGTAGCACTTCATCTATTTTGCGATGAAAGTGCTACCTGTTTTCTAGCTGACAAAATATTGTTGTACAATGGTTTCAACGGGTAATGGTTTATTATACAAATAGCCTTGCCCTTTTTGACAACGATGACGTTTAAGAAAATCGACTTGTATTGGTTCTTCAATACCCTCTGCAATGACCTCTAATCCTAAATTATGAGACATTGAAATAATGGCCTTTATGATGGCTTCATTTTTGTCATCCTTTGCTATATCTGCAATAAATGACTGATCAATTTTAATAATATCAATTGGATAACGCTTGAGATAACTTAAGGAGGAATAGCCTGTACCAAAGTCATCCACAGACACATAAACACCTAATTGCTTCAGTTCTGTAAGTATCGAAAATGTTTCATGAACGTTTGTCATAGAACTTTCGGTAATTTCTACTTCTAATAATTCAGGTGGAACATCATATTTTTTTAAAGCTGTTTTAATTTTTCGGGCAAAGTTTTCTTTTCTAAACTGTTTTGGAGATATATTGACTGCAACACGTACAGGACGGTATCCCTTCGATTGCCATTCTCTTTGGTAACGACATACCTCATCAATAATCCAATCACCGATTTCAATAATTAAACCTGAGGCTTCTGCAATAGGAATAAATTGTGCAGGTGATACAAAACCAAATTTACGATTATTCCAACGCAGTAATGCTTCAAAGCTATTGATGCTATTATTTGCTAAATCCATTTGTGGTTGTAAATGGAGACTAAGCTCATTAAATTCGATTGCTCTACGTAAATGTGCCTCCATCAATGCTTCATTTGGAAAAATGGCTGTCATATCTTCACGGTAGTAGCGGTAATGCGATCGACCATGTTCTTTAACAGAAAATAAAGCTTTATCTGCTTTCCGTACAAGTGTCTCGATATCTTTACCATCTGCTGGACTAAGTGAAATCCCAATCGACACGCTAATAAAATATTCCTGTCCATCTATCATAAAAGGCTGTTTTAATACGTCCATGATCAAGTTAGCAGTTCGCTCAATTTTTTGGATAGTTGCATCTTTTAGTACAAATATAAATTCATCACTATTATATCGGTATAGCGAACATTTTGAGTAGCAAAGCTCCCGTAACCTGTGACTAAACATACGCATCAACTCGTCTCCCTTGCTCTCACCAAGGGATTCATTAAACTTTTTAAAACGGTCAATGTCAACTAAAATAAGGGCCGCTTGCTTATGCTCCTGTTTTTTATCATTTAAATGTTGTAGCCAATGTTCCTTAAAAGCTTTTCGATTCCAAATACCTGTTAATTCGTCCATCAGCGCTAGGTAATAGAATGCTTCGTGATCATTCATAAATGAATTAGCATCTTTAACAAATAAGTGTACACCTACAACTTCACCATTATAATACGTTGGATGCGTTCTTAAATAAAAGGGCTCTTTACTAAGCAATTGACCCTTTAATAAACATTTAGGCATGCCAAACGCTGAACCTTCAATTGTTTTAGTAAATAATAATTTGAATTCATTAAGATATTTACTTTCTAATAATGAAAAAATATCTAGTCCAATTAGACTGTGCTGCTCTCTCGATAGTAGAGCAGTAGCAGCAATATTTTGATGAATGATTCGACCTTGTAAATCTGCCGTTAACACTGGACTTACATGTTGTTCAATGAATTGTAAATAGGGCTTCTCTTCAAATGGTGTTGCTCGAAGAATAATGGCAACCATTGATTCAGAAAAGTGCTGAACATGAAGCACGAATGTTTTCTCTTGAAGACCAGTACCTAATTTTAGGACATGCTGTTTATTGAATTCTTGATTTAGAAGTTCCGACAATTGCAGCCAGCATTGCTTTGTAAAAAAGTTCTCCGCGTTTTTGGCTGTTATATCCTCCAGCTCAATCAATGACGATAGCTTTTCATTAAATTCAACGACCTCAAACGCTGTCGTATCAACTTTTCTCAAACAAGCGACTGCATCAAATGGATTCAGTTGTATGAGCTGTTGATAATCTGCAAATGGCGCTACACTTTCTCTACATTTTTTCATTCTATCCCTCACTAAGTAGCGTGTTTGCTCTATTCTTCATCTAGCGTAGGCTTTAATGCATCCTTCAAGAAAATTTCCTGGCTATTTAATGGATCTTCGCTGCGATCAAACTCTTTGTAATGATACTTACCATTAGAGTCTTGAATACGTGCTTTGGCAGTATCCATTAATTGTGCATTCATTATGTCAATAATACGAGTTTTTGCTTCACTTGCATATACAGGGAATAAAATTTCTACACGTTTAATCATATTGCGTGTCATCATGTCTGCGGAGGATAAATAGACTTTGTTTTCCCCATTATGATGGAACCAATAAATACGAGAATGTTCAAGGAAACGACCAACAATACTTGTTACGGTAATGTTTTCACTAATACCTGGGATACCTGGCCTAATACAGCATATACCACGAATAATAAGCTCCACCTTTACACCTGCAATCGAAGCCTCATAAAGCTTCATCATTAAGTCCTTGTCGGTTAGTGAATTCATTTTTGCACGAATAAAACCATTACCATATTTTTTATGACAGGCAATTTCCTCATCCATTAAACGAATAAACTCATCTCGTATATCAAATGGTGCCACGACTAAATGATTAAAGGTAGGCTTTTCTGTATAGCCACTTAAGTAGTTAAAGAAATTTGTCGCATCAATGCCAAACTCTTTATCTGTAGTTATTATGCCCATATCCGTATAGATTTTTGCAGTAGCATCATTATAATTTCCTGTACCCAGATGGACAAAACGTTCAATTTTGCCATGACGACGACTAACAACTAGTGTGATTTTGGAGTGTGTTTTTAGGTTATTCATACCATAAATCACAAGACAACCCGCTTGTTCTAATTGTTTTGCCCAGTGCACATTATTTTCTTCATCGAAACGGGCCTTTAGCTCAACTAATACTGTTACTTGTTTACCGTTTTCAGCGGCAAGCTTTAACGCTTGAATAATCGGCGAATTCCCACTTACTCGATATAATGTTTGTTTTATTGCTAACACATTCGGGTTGACAGCTGACTCAGAAATAAAATCAACAATAGGGGCAAACGATTCATATGGATGATGGAAAAATATATCTTGTTGAAGTGCTTTTTCAAAAATATTTTCGTCTGACTGTAAATCTAAAGGTGGCTGTGGGATAAAGCTTTCATATTCTAGATGCTCACGACCTACAGAAATACCTTTGACAAAAGAGAACATAAACGTTAAATCCAACGGTCCATCAATATGGAATACATCGGATTCTTCTATTTCAAATTCATCTAATAAGTATTGCAGCACTTCCTCGTTCATTTCTCCAACTCGAACTTCTAAACGGCTACCTACTCCCCATTTTCGCTTTTTCAGCTCTTTTTCGATCTCCACTAAAAGATCTCGAGCACCCTCTTCATGGATAGTTAAATCCGCATTTCTTGTTAAACGGAAGGCTTGCGCTGATTTTACACTATAGCCATAAAATAGTTTTTCAATATGAGCTACTATTACATCCTCCAATAAAACAACAACTGTTTTCCCTTCTTCGGATGGTACTTTAATATAGCGATCTAAAACAGATGGAACCTGAACAATCGCCACTTTTTCACGACTTTCAAGATCTGTCTCATCCTGCTCTATCAGTACTAGTAAATTTAAGGTTTTACCAAGCAAGGTTGGGAAAGGACGATATGCATCCACTGCCACAGGTGTTAAAACTGGGAAGATAGTTTCTGTAAACATTTCATTGATAAATGATTTTTGCGTGCTATTTAAATCTTTCATGTCCGCAATATGTACATTATGTTGTGGCAGTAAATCGTAGATTAAATGTCGATATACCTCAGTTTGTCGACGAACTAATGCTTGTGTACGCTCTGCGATTTTAGCCAGCTGTTCTTTCGGTGTTAATCCAGATTTATTTTCGGGCTTATGAAAACCAGCGCGTACTTGGTCCTGTAATCCTGCAACACGCACCATAAAAAATTCATCTAAATTTGAACTAAATATAGCTAAAAATTTTAAACGCTCTAGCAGAGGATTATTAATATCCTCTGCTTCCTCTAACACTCGCTCATTAAAGGCAAGCCAGCTTAATTCGCGATTATTGTAGTATTGAGGCTTTGCAATTTCCTCTAACAATAAATTGTAGTTTTCGGAAAACTCTTCCTCATGTAGCTCGTTTTTCGTTACTTCAGTTGTCATCCATTGTTCCACCCTTCTTCAATAAAATTGATTTTCATTGGGATTTTTAATGCACGTTCTAAATGCTTCCTATGTCGATTGGCTTGATACTTTTCAGCCTCAGCATTCTTTTTTACATAAATATCAAGCTGAACATGATCTTCTTCCGTGTGCATCTCAATAGCATGTACGATATTGCGCTTTGAAACATTTAATGCATAGACAAATTTTAATAACGCTCCGAAATCTCGTATTTTGCGATATTCCTCTCGACTCATCCATGTTGCAAATGGAGCAGCAAATCGTTCGAAATAATCTTTATTTTTATAGGAGGCAAGAAGTGCTAGTTTTACTTTTTCTAAATGATTTAAACCATCAATGGATTGATTCGCAATTAAGTAAAAGGTATGTTGGCTTGAAGAGCTCAGTTCAATATACTCTCCTATATTAAAAACCTTCGCAGCCTTTGTTAATAAATGTAAATCTTTTGGGTTATAATGCAAGCACCCTAAATGACAACATTCACGATACAATTGATCTGCCAAATGCATTAAGTAATCAACTTCCATTTCACTCCGACCATATTGACGTGCTAATCTTCTAGCATTTCCTTCAAACACATTGTATTTATCAAATGCCTGTGCATCTGTTTGCAAAATCCGTTGAATAATGAGACCTTCACGTAAACCTCGCTTTGTCAGTTGAAATGACTCACTACCAACTACCTCCATCAACACTCTAAATACCTCTAATGCAGGTACAATGATATCTGCACGATCAGATGAGAGCCCATCCAATTGTTTCAATTCTTGAAAGCTTAATTGCCCTAAAAATAAGCTTAAATCATCCAAACTTCCCTTTTTCATTTCGTAACCATGAACACTGGCAATAGGATAATCATGCTTTTGTTGATGTATTTGCGCTATATTCCGCGCACTACCACCAATGGCGATAATAGGTAAAGCAGCATTCTGGATCCAAGGGAGTGTTTGGAATTGCTCTTTTACAAAGGCGATGAGCTCCTTTTTTTCACTACTATTGATAATGTCACCTTTTACAAAACGTTGCTTTAAAGAAACTGTCCCAAAAGGAAAACTATGTGATTGCTGAATTTCTTTATTTTCAAACAGCGTAATTTCGGTACTACCACCACCGATATCAATCGTCACGGCCGATTTCGTCCCCATGGAATAGGCAACAGCAACGTAGCCAAAATAGGCTTCTTTCTCTTCTGATAAAAGCTCAATTTGGATACCAGTTCGTTCTTTCATTTCCTCAATAATTTTATCTCGATTAGTGGCTTGTCGGATAGCAGCAGTCGCAGCAGCTTTCACATCGGTTACTTCAAAATCCTCAAGCATGGCTTTAAATGTTAATAAAGTTTCTGATAACACTTGAATACCTTCTTCAGACATCTCTCCTGAGGGCTGTATATATGTACGCAAACGTGCTACCGTTTTAATATTTCCAAGCTCTCGAAGTCCCTCATCATTATCATATTGATATAATACTAATCGAATAGTATTGGAGCCGATATCAATAATAGCTGTTTTTAATTCATTCAAATAATCACATCCTTCAAGCATCTACAATTTATTTTGTTCATAATATTTGGACATATACAAAAAAGTCGGACCCTCTTAATTAAGGCATCCGACTTTACTTTCATTTATTTATACTTGCAGGATACCCATTATTAAAATTGTGAAGTATCATGTAAGCCATGGTGTTTACAGAATAAGTTGGTCAACACGTAAAATGAGCTCTGCAATTTCTGGCTTACTTATTTGATCCTCTGCCCCTACTTGATCACCTTTGTGACGAAGATCATCCGTAATTAGACTTGAGAAAATGATGACAGGAAGCTTTTGAAGATCGGGATGCTCTTTGATTTTTCGTGTTAAATGATGGCCGTCCATTTGCGGCATTTCAATATCAGTTACCACCAATTGAATATGCTCAGCTATATCACTACCACTATTTGCAATTCCCTCTAAGTATTCATAAGCATCGCGACCATTTTCAAAGAATTCAACGTTGTCATAACCAGCTTCACTCATCGTGTCGAATAGTAATTTACGTAATAACGGTGAATCTTCTGCAATTAAAATTCGCTTTCCAGATCGCTCACGTTTGCCGAGCTTTTTAACAGATTCTACACTAATACCTGAAGCAGGATTGATGTCCACCATAATTCTTTCGAAATCTAGTAATAGAATCATTTGTTCATTCTGTTTAATCACACCAATTACTTGTGATGTTCCTCCTTGATACATATCCGAAGGCTTTTCGATTTGATTCCAAGAAATACGATGGATTTGTGTTACATTATCTACATGGAAAACGACACGTTGTTTATTAAATTCTGCCACAATATATTTTTGTTGTGGATTACGCTCAGCACCTTGAATCCCTAATACTCGTAGCATATCTACAACAGGTAATACCTCACCTCGTAATTGAATGATTCCTTCTACATGCGGGTGCGCGTGTGGGATAAATGTTACTGGGATCGGTTGAATAATTTCTTTTACTTTAATCACATTGATACCGAATTTATTGTTTGCTACTTCAAATTCAACGATCTCTAGCTCATTTGTGCCACTTTCTAATAATATTCCTTTATGTTCCAATGCAACCCCGCTCCTTTCTCTACATCTGTTTATAATTCAATTGTATCATAGGCAATACATTTCTCCTACTTGCTATTTCCATTTTTATCATTAACTTTTAGATGTACCAATAGACCAACTACAGTCATAACAATCAATGTTGATAAAGCTACGCGACTAGCAAGAGTACCATAATCCTTCATCCACAATGTAACGGTTCCATATACTGCTGGACCGATAATGGATGACACTTTACCTGAAAAGGCAAATAAGCCAAAAAATTGTCCACGTTTCTCGTTTGGTGATAATTCAATAATATATGTCCTAGATGTTACCCACATTGATCCAAGAGATATACCAAATAGACTACCAGCAAGCCAGAACATCCATTGTGCTGTGGCAAAAACAGCGAATACCAACGCAACAATCATAATAAGCGAAACAATCGTTATAGCACGTTTAGCTCCTATTGATTTCGTAATATAACCAAATGCAAGGGAACCAATTATTGTGGACACCGTAGATACCAAGTAAAGAACGATAAATTGCCCAGAACTAAAGCCAACAATTGTTGTCGCATAAACAGCCATCATGGCAATCGTTGTAGCAATGGCATCATTTAAAAAGAAATAAGCAATCATAAAGGTAAAGATTGCTTTATATTGCTTCATCTCTTTAAATGTTTGAATGATTTCTTTATAACCATCTAAAAACTTTAAGGATTTCCGCTGTGATTTTGGAATCGGTGTATCTTTATTAATTAAGAATAATGGCAATGAAAAGAGTAAATACAGGATGGCCGTTGGAATAAATGCTCGATGAAAATCGCTATTACCAACATACAAATAAACAAGTAATCCAAAAAGTGTACCAAGATACCCGATGGCAACACCATACCCTGAGATAAGCGGCATCTCTTCTTTTGTCCCTAAATCTCCCATCATGGAATCGTAAAATACTAAACTTGAATTAAAGAAAAATTTTGCTATAACAAAACTTGCAACTACCAAAAACAAACTAAGAGGCACACCAGAGTAATTGACATTGGTTTGTACATTCGCAAATATGCCCATCATAAACGTAAACAGAATAGATATGGATGCAAACCATACAATAAATCTCTTTTTATAACCTGTGTTATCAATCCAAACACCGAAAAGTGGTGAAAAGATAACGAGTAACAAGCTTGCAATGGCATTTGCATAGGATATAAAGGTGCTCGCAACTTGTTGCATGACTTCATTCGTTCCTAAAACCTCATCCATGTAAAACGGGAAAAATATTGTATTTATATTTGAAGAAAAAATTGTATTCGCAAAATCATAAAATGCCCATGAAAGTATCGGCAAAGATAAATAAATGGCTAATTGACTTCGATGTTGTACGTCTATTGCTGTACTCTTCTTCATAAAACCCTCCCCTCCATTCTCTATAATAATCAATTAATTTCTCTCTGTAATAAAAAATACCTTTTTTTAAAGAAAATTAATATTATTTACAATATAACAGTAATTTCACTGAAAAATAACTGCCAAATGGTCGATACTTGAACACTCGTTTCCCATCGTTTTCCGTGTAAATCAAAAAAAGGTGGTTGATTTCCGTTCCGCCAGCGTCCTTTCCAGGGGGCGTCCGATGAGCCGCTTCACTCACTTGCGTTCGCTCCAGGGTCTCACCT